>NZ_JAFWFM010000215.1:0-7970 GCF_017515625.1 Geobacillus sp. | reverse complement strand
TACATGTTCTTGGCAATATGGCACAGTTCTCGAAGAGTCAAGTATTCTTCTTTGGTCAAACCATTTAGCTGTTGTTTGATACAAAAATACATTTTTTCACCTCCCATCTAACTATATTATACCATATTTTACTGAATCTATCCTATTTTCAGCAAAATATAGTTAAGGCGATTCATCTCCCACTTACTCCGCTTCGCTTCGTTGAAGTGGGAGTCTTCTCGCCTAATTAAGATAAAAAAAGCAGAGGAACATCCGCTCCTCTGCTTACTTCATTTCCACTACATTCAAGCGGTTCAAGGCGCGTTTCAACGCCAGTTCGGCCCGGTTGAAGTCGATGTCATCCTACTGGCTTTGCAGGCGGCGCTCCGCCCGCTCTTTCGCCGCTTTGGCGCGGAGGACGTCAATGTCCTCCGCCCGTTCAGCAGCTTGAGCCAAAATCGTCACGTTGTCCGGGCGGACTTCCAAAAAGCCGCCGCTGACAGCAATGTATTGCGTTTTGCCGCCTTTTTTCAGCCGGGCCGCGCTGATCTCGAGCGGGGCGACAAGCGGGATGTGCCCCGGCAAAATGCCGAGCTCGCCGCTTTTCGCTTTGATGCTGACCATTTCAACATCGTCTTCGTACACCGGGCCATCAGGAGTAACGACGCTCACGTGGATCGTTTTCATTGTCCAATCCCCCTA
The DNA here is from genome assembly GCF_017515625.1 of Geobacillus sp. Taxonomy (NCBI): domain Bacteria; kingdom Bacillati; phylum Bacillota; class Bacilli; order Caryophanales; family Anoxybacillaceae; genus Geobacillus; species Geobacillus sp. The sequence goes on along the minus strand of NZ_JAFWFM010000215.1, from coordinate 7,289 downwards.
TCCCGGGTCACACTTCGACACCCATCGCTTTCGCTTTTTCAACGACTTCTTCAATGCGGCCGACTAAGCGGAACGCATCTTCCGGAAGATGGTCGTATTTGCCTTCCAAAATTTCTTTAAAGCCGCGCACCGTTTCTTTGACCGGCACGTAGGAGCCCGGTTGGCCCGTGAACTGCTCCGCCACGTGGAAGTTTTGCGACAAGAAGAACTGGATGCGGCGGGCGCGGTGAACGACGAGTTTGTCTTCGTCCGACAGTTCTTCCATCCCTAGATGGCGATGATGTCTTGCAATTCTTTATAACGTTGCAGCGTTTGCTGCACTTTGCGGGCGACTTGATAGTGCTCCTCGCCGACGATTTCCGGCGCCAGCGCGCGCGACGTCGAGGCGAGCGGGTCAACGGCCGGATAAATCCCCATCTCCGCGAGCTTCCGCTCCAGGTTCGTCGTCGCATCCAAGTGCGAGAACGTCGTGGCCGGAGCCGGGTCCGTATAGTCGTCGGCCGGGACGTAAATCGCTTGAATCGAGGTGATCGAGCCTTTCGCCGTCGACGTGATCCGCTCTTGCAATTGGCCCATCTCCGTCGCCAATGTCGGTTGGTAACCAACAGCCGACGGCATGCGTCCTAACAATGCCGATACTTCCGAACCAGCCTGCGTGAAGCGGAAAATGTTGTCGATAAACAGCAGCACGTCTTGCCCTTGCTCATCGCGGAAGTACTCCGCCATCGTCAAACCGGTCAAGGCGACGCGCATCCGCGCCCCCGGTGGCTCGTTCATTTGCCCGAACACCATGGCGGTTTTGCTGATAACGCCGGAGTCTTTCATTTCATGGTACAAGTCGTTCCCTTCGCGCGTCCGTTCGCCGACGCCAGCAAAGACGGAAATCCCGCCGTGCTCTTGGGCGATGTTGTGGATCAGCTCTTGAATCAAGACCGTTTTTCCTACGCCAGCGCCGCCGAACAAACCGATTTTTCCGCCTTTAATATACGGGGCAAGCAAGTCAATGACTTTAATCCCCGTTTCCAAAATTTCGACTTCGGTCGCCAATTCCTCGAATTTTGGCGCCGGACGGTGAATCGGGTCGCGGCGGGCGTCAGCCGGAATGTCGCCTTCGAGGTCGATCGGCTCTCCCAAGACGTTGAACACGCGGCCAAGCGTGACTTCGCCGACCGGCACCGAAATCGGTGCACCGGTATCGATGACTTCCATGCCGCGGATGAGGCCGTCTGTGGACGCCATCGCGATCGTCCGTACTGTATCATCGCCAAGGTGCAAGGCGACTTCCAATGTCAAGTCGATGTCGACTTCGTTTTCGTTGCGCGCTTGATGTTGAATTTTCAGGGCGTTGTAGATCGCCGGCAAGTGGCCGTTCTCAAACTTGACGTCTACAACCGGACCCATGACTTGGATAACGCGTCCTCTTGTCATCGTTTTCCCTCCTAACTTGCTAGTCCGCTATTGCAAGGCGTTTGCTCCGGCGACAATTTCCGTAATTTCTTGCGTAATCGCCGCTTGGCGAGCGCGGTTGTAGGAAAGCGTCAATGTGCGAATGAGCTCGTTCGCATTGTCCGTTGCGTTCTTCATCGCCGTCATGCGGGCGGCGTGTTCGCTTGCTTTTGCATCGAGCAATGCGCCGTAAATGAGGCTTTCCGCATACTGCGGCAATAAGACGTCCAAAATTTCTTCTTGCGACGGTTCAAATTCGTACACCGTGCGCTGCTTATTCTCCGCCAAGTCAGTGAGCGGAAGAAGCTTCCGTTCCGTCACCTCTTGCTGGATCGCGCTCACGTAATGGTTGTAATACATATACAGCTCGTCAAACGTACCGTCGGCGAATAACCCAACCGTTTTGCGGGCGATTTCTTTAATATCGTCAAACGACGGCTGGTCCGGCAAGCGGGTGATGTCGAGAATGACCGGCATGTTCCGCTTGCGGAAAAAGCTCAACCCGACGCGGCCGATGACAATGATCGCATATTCGTCCGGAGAAGCATGGCGTTTTTGGATCGTTTGGTACACGAGGCGCAACACGTTGCTATTGTACGCGCCAGCCAGACCGCGATCCGACGTGATCACGAGATAACCGGTTTTTTTCACCGGGCGCGAAACGAGCATCGGATGCGAAGCCCCTCCGGCGCCAAGCGCCACATTGGCCACGACTTCTTGAATTTTCTCCATATATGGAACGAACGATTTCGCGTTTTGCTCCGCGCGGTTCAGCTTCGACGTCGAGACCATTTCCATCGCTTTTGTAATTTGGCTTGTCTTCTTCGTCGCATTGATGCGCGTTTTAATATCGCGTAACGATGCCAAAGGTTTCACCACCTTTTTGCTGCACGGGTTCTAACAGGCATGAGGGGGCGATATGCCCCCGCCGGCCTTATTGTGAAACGACAAACGTTTTCTTGAACGCTTCGATCGCTTGATTGAGATCGTCTTCGTTCGGAAGATCTTTCGTCGTGCGGATGTGCTCAAGCAAGTGTTGGCCGTTTTGGTCGAGCCACAAGTAAAACTCTTTCTCGAAACGGCGCACATCTTTGACCGGAATGTCGTCCAAAAAGCCGCGCGTCAATGCATAGATGATCAACACTTGTTTTTCGACCGGAATCGGCTGATGCAAATCTTGCTTCAGCACTTCGACCGTGCGCGCCCCGCGGGCGAGCTTCGCCTGCGTCGCTTTATCGAGGTCGGAGCCGAATTGGGCGAACGCTTCGAGCTCACGGTAAGCGGCCAAGTCCAAACGAAGCGTCCCGGCTACTTTTTTCATCGCTTTGATTTGTGCTGCCCCACCGACGCGCGAAACGGACAACCCTGCGTTGATCGCTGGGCGGACGCCGGAGAAGAACAAGTCCGATTGCAAGAAAATTTGCCCGTCCGTAATCGAGATGACGTTCGTCGGAATGTAGGCGGAAATGTCGCCCGCTTGCGTTTCGACGAACGGAAGCGCAGTCAACGAACCGCCGCCTTTGGCATCGCTCAATTTCGCTGCGCGCTCAAGCAGGCGGGAGTGCAAGTAGAAAATATCCCCCGGATACGCTTCACGACCCGGCGGACGGCGAAGCAAGAGCGACAATTCACGGTATGCCGCGGCTTGTTTCGATAAATCGTCATAGACCACTAACACGTGTTGGCCTTTATACATGAAATACTCGCCCATCGCCACACCGGCATACGGCGCCAAGAACAAAAGCGGAGCCGGCTGCGACGCCGAAGCGGTGACGACGATCGTATAGTCGAGCGCGCCGTGTTTGCGGAGCGTTTCGACAACGGTGCGGACCGTCGATTCTTTTTGCCCGATGGCGACATAAATACAAATCATGTTTTGGTCTTTTTGGTTGATGATCGTGTCAATGGCGACGGACGTTTTCCCCGTTTGCCGGTCGCCGATGATGAGCTCGCGCTGGCCGCGGCCGATCGGCACGAGCGCGTCGATCGCTTTAATCCCGGTTTGCAGCGGCTCATGCACCGATCTCCGGTCCATAACGCCCGGCGCCGGGCTCTCGATCGGGCGCGTTTCGGTCGTTTCCACCGGGCCTAAGCCATCGACAGGCTGGCCGAGCGGGTTGACAACGCGGCCGATGAGCGCCTCCCCGACCGGCACTTCCATGATCCGGCCTGTGCGGCGCACTTCGTCTCCTTCTTTGATGCCGGTATACGGCCCTAAAATAACAATCCCGACGTTGTTTTCTTCCAAGTTGAGCGCCATGCCCATCACGCCGTTGGCAAATTCAACAAGCTCGCCGGACATGACGTTATCAAGCCCATGAGCGCGCGCGATCCCGTCGCCGATTTGGATGACGGTGCCGACATCGCTCACTTGGATTTGCGATTCGTAGTTTTCAATCTGCTGCTTAATGAGCGCGCTGATTTCTTCCGCTCTAATGCTCATGCCTTTCACCCCTGTCTCCAAATGTTAACCAATGAGCTGCCGCTGAATCCGTTCAAGCTGCCCGCTGACGCTGCCGTCATAAATGCGGTTGCCGATGCGCAGCTTCACGCCGCCAATCAGTTCCGGCTCGACGATATTTTCAATGTGGAGCGTTGCTTTGCCAACCTTTTTGGCAAACACGTCAGAAAGCGCCTGCAGTTCTTCGTCCGTCAACGGGCGCGCCGAATAGGCGATCGCTTCAGCGATGCCGCGCGCATCGTTGGCAAGGGCGATAAACTGATCGGCCAGTTCAGGCACAAGGCCGAAGCGATGGCGCTCAAGAAGAAGCAAAAGCGTGTTTTTCACCGGAGCAGAAACGCCGGCGAACACTTCACGAACAAGCGCTTTTTTCTTTTCTAAAGAAAGATTCGGGTTGGAAAGAAGAGATAAAAACTCGCCGTTTTCCGCCAACGCTTGGCGTACGGCGCGGACGTCTTCCTCGATCCAGTCAAGCTGCTGTTGTTCGAGCGCGATTTGGAACAAAGCGGATGCATACCGTTTGGCGATCACTTCTTGGTTCATCGCGCTCCTCCTGCCTCTTGAACGTCTTTGATGTACGCTTCGATCAGCTTGCGTTGATCTTGCTCGGTCAACTCTTTTTCAATCACTTTCGAGGCGATGAAGACAGACAACGACGCCACTTGTTCGCGGAGCGCGGCCATTGCCTGTTCTTTTTCGCGCTCGATTTCTTGTTTCGCCGTTTCTTTCACCCGTTCCGCTTCCGCACGGGCCGAGGCGACGATTTGTTCTTTCTGCTCTTCGGCAAACTTGCGCGCATTTTCGATGAGCGCTTGCGCTTCTTGACGCGATTGCTTCATCAGTTCACGCTGCTCTGCCAGCAGTTTTTCCGCTTCTTGGCGGCGTTTTTCCGCTTGGTCGATTTCGTTCGCGATATGTTCTTCACGTTGTTTCATGATATTCATTAACGGCTGCCAAGCGAATTTGCGCAACAAGGCCAGCAAAATAATGAACATCAGCAATTGGTAAATAATCGTGCCGCCGCTGATGCCATGCGCCGCTTCGCCGAGCACCAATACGTTTGCCTTCCACAACACCGCGTTTCACTCCTTTCGACAGCTATCGCACCGACGCGGTCTCGCAAAACCGCACATAAAGGAATGGCGAAGGTGGTCGTTGACACGAACTTCGCCATCACTTTCCATATCGATTTCTTATCGACCTAAGTAAATGAACGAGAAGACGACACCGATGATCGGAAGCGCCTCAACCAACGCGACCCCGATGAACATCGTCGTTTGCAAAACCGGACGCAATTCTGGTTGACGAGCAATCCCTTCGATGGTACGGCTGACGATCAATCCGTTGCCGATGCCGGCGCCTAACGCCCCTAAACCTACCGCAATCGCAGCTGCAAGTACACCCAAACTCATGTTGATAGATCCTCCTTCACCATGTTAAAGTAATGTTTCAAGTCCTTAATGAAATGATAAGGAATGCTCAATGGTCATGACTGACCTTATGAGCCATATAAACCATGGTTAACATCGTAAAAATGAACGCCTGAATCGTTCCGACAAAAATACTGAACGCTTGCCACACCATCATCGGAATGGCTGCGCCAACAGCGCCAAGCACACCGTAATGCGTGCCAAGGCTGGCGAGCAAGCCAAGCAAAATTTCCCCGGCGTAAATGTTCCCGAAAAGACGCAAACCGAGCGTCAGCGTGTTGGCAAACTCTTCGATGATTTTAAGTGGGAACAACCAGGCGACTGGACGGGTGTAATCGCGCAAATAGTCGGATGCCCCTTTCATTTTCACCCCATAGTAGTGGGTGAGGGCGACGACCATCACCGCCAGCGTCAACGTAACGGTCGCATCCGCGGTTGGCGATTTCCACCAAAGTTCGCCGTTGACATGGACGGAAAACGGCAGTCCAAGCATATTGGCCACAAACACATACATGATGAGCGTGACCCCCAGCGTCAAAAAGCGGCCGCCCGTTTGCCAATCCATTGTGCTGTTAATGATGCCTCTAACAAAGTCAAAGACCCACTCCATAAAGTTTTGCATCCCCGTCGGGCGCAACTGAAGCGAGCGAGTAGCCGCAACAGCAATGATGAAAACGATCAAACAGGTGATCGTAATCATCAACATATCAGATAAATTAAACGTAAGGCCTAAAAATTCGACAAGCGGCGCTTTATGCTCCATCCTCTCTCACCTCGCTTTCTACACAGCTGATTAGTCATTATGTAAAAAATGATTTGCTACCAATAGGATATATGGGGTGGCCAAGCCGAGGACGACCGGCATAACGGACAAATGTTGGGGATACCGGGACACAAACAGCGCAACGGCGGCAGCCAGCGCAAATCGAATCATGGTCCCAAGCGAAGGAGGGCGCCGTCCCTCGGCCATCGCTTCTCCTGCTTTTATGACACGCCGGGCCAGCAAGCGAATGCTGTACAGCCCTGTTGCTGTTCCAATGAGCAAACTAAAAAACCACGCTTCATAACTGGTCAATATCCATCCTACCGCATAACCCACCATTAGCACCGACGATTGCTTTTGTATTCGTTTTATGATCCTATCAATCATTGTTTCTTATTCCCCAAAAAAACGCCGAATTGTTTTCAGCGTGGCGAACACCCCCGCTGCTAAGCCGAGCAACAAACCAATAACAAGGAAAAGCGGTTCACTGTCCAATTGTCGGTCAACCCATCTGCCGCCAAATAAACCAACTAATGTACAGCCGACTAGCTGTGATGTGATCGCTGACATCAAGCCGATGGCCCGAAAAGGATGACGGTTATTTTTTTTCATAATGGTTACCATACCTCGCCCGTTTAGACCAGAGATCATTTCCGACAGTGAAAACCTTCTCAATCTACCTAATTGTAAGCATCTACCTATTGTAAGCATACAATACCGCTTGGTCAATGTCAATGTGTTCCCACATAAAACATCATTCACACAGAGTAAATATTAATAATTTGGGACAATTCCTCATTTTCTTTTCACAAAAATGGTGTATAATGATATATTTTTTTGGACACTTCCCTGCCTACAGCAACCGACTCGCTCTGGACGCGTCCCTGTTTCGATGTCGAAAGAGGGGGCCCCGTTTGGACGCGGCCCCCACACCCGTCAAGTTTAGCGGTATAAAATTTTTAAGACGATACTCGTGTTCATCCCCGCAGTGAATGATGGGGATCACATCCATTATTGGGCATACCAAATCCCCCTCCAGAAGAGGGGCGTTTGGTATTTATATCCATATCTAATTCTACCATATCTCTAATTTCGTTACGATATCTGATGCCGTTTCTTCCCCTTTCCTTCGACCTTTCTTGGCATGTTTTCGTAACAGGGAAAGGAGAGAGAAAAGGTTGATTTCCGC
>NZ_JAFWFM010000214.1:0-5436 GCF_017515625.1 Geobacillus sp. | reverse complement strand
TGACAACCGATGCAGAGAAATCGTTCCATGACATCCGTTTAAACCGCGACGAAGATATTTACATTCAACTGAATTTCCGCGCTTCTTTTCATTCGCCGCAATATGTCGCCGTGCTTGAGGAAAATCCGCACGCGCCCAAACAGGCGCAAGTGAGCGAAAACGACCAGCGCCTCGCCGAGCAGTTTTTGGAACGCTCCATTTACGAATTCCGGCGCGGGCGGCTCATGAAGCTGATTGACGAGGCGCTCGACCGCCATGATGAAGAGGCGTTCCGCCGCCTGACCGATGAATTAAACAAATTGTAAAAACCTTGCCGCCGGCAAGGTTTTTCTTTTGTCGAAAAATATGGTATGGTGATAAGGAACGAACTTTATGGCAAAGGGGAGTAACGATGAAATGGACAAGCGGGGACGTCGCCATCTACGAAAAAGAGCGCGACTACATTGATACGGCACTCGTTCCGCTTTTGCCGGTGGCCATCGACCAAAGAGCGAGGCGGATCGCCTCGGGCGGGGAGCTCGTCGGGCTTGTGGCCGCCGAGGCTGAGCGGCAGCTGAGAGGCCGTGTGTTTTTGCTGCCGGCGTTTGTGTATTTTGCCGATGAGCCGCGGCCATCGCTGGCAGAGCGGCTGGCGGGCTGGACAAGCCGGCTTGGACAGGAGGGGATGAAGCATGTGTTTTACGTGACGTGTGACCCGGCGTGGCAAGAGGGTGAAGAAGCTGACCGCGTTTGGCTCGTTCCGGACGTTCCGCTCGAGAACATGGAGGAATCGTACAGGCACGAACTCGTCAAGGAGCAGGCGGCTGAGCTGATCCGCTTTTTCGTCAGCTGCTGGACAAAAAGGTAAGCTGGGCAAAGTCCGACGTTTTGCCGCCTGCGATATTGACCTTGTCTAGCAATTGAGCTATCATTAGAATGTCCTAGTTTTTTATATGTTGTTATACATACAATCGTCTGGTGCGGACTTGATTTTGCATAGAGGGGGGAAGACGATGAGCGACAACAAACATCGTGTAACGAGACGTCAGTTTTTAAACTACACGCTGACCGGCGTCGGCGGTTTTATGGCGGCAGGAATGCTGATGCCGATGCTCCGTTTTGCTTTCGATCCGGTCTTGAAGGATGAAGCAGGGACGGAGATGGTCGCGGTGGCGGACGTCAAAGAAATTACGACCGAACCGAAGCGCTTCGACTTTAAAGTGAAGGTGAAAGACGCTTGGTACGAGTCGGAAGAGCCGAAATCAGCTTGGGTGTACAAGGATGAAAAGGGGGACATTATCGCCCTGTCGCCGATTTGCAAACACCTTGGCTGTACGGTTGACTGGAACACGGATAAAGAGCATCCGAACCATTTTTTCTGTCCATGCCACTACGGTCTCTACACGAAAGACGGCACGAACGTTCCGGGGACGCCGCCGCAAGCGCCGCTTGACCGTTACGAGTACAAAGTTAAAGACGGAAAGCTGTATTTAGGCAAGGCGAAACCAAGAAAGGAGGCGTAATGCGTGTTAAACAAGCTGTATGACTGGGTTGATGAACGCTTAGATATTACGCCTTTATGGCGGGATATCGCCGATCACGAAGTTCCGGAGCACGTCAACCCGGCCCACCATTTTTCCGCCTTTGTCTATTGTTTCGGCGGACTGACGTTTTTTGTCACGGTCATTCAAATTTTGTCGGGCATGTTTTTGACGATGTACTACGTCCCGGATATTAAAAACGCATGGGAATCGGTGTATTATTTGCAAAACGAAGTAGCGTTCGGCCAAATTGTGCGCGGCATGCACCACTGGGGGGCGAGCCTTGTCATCGTCATGATGTTCTTACATACGTTGCGCGTCTTTTTCCAAGGGGCGTATAAAAAGCCGCGCGAGATGAACTGGATCGTCGGCGTATTGATCTTTATGGTGATGATGGGTCTTGGCTTTACCGGTTACTTGTTGCCATGGGATATGAAAGCGCTGTTCGCGACGAAAGTCGGTTTGCAAATCGCGGAGGCGACGCCGCTTATCGGTCCGGCGATCAAAACGCTGTTGGCTGGAGATCCGGAAATTGTCGGCGCGCAAACGTTGACGCGCTTTTTTGCCATTCACGTCTTCTTCTTGCCGGCCGCTTTGCTCGGCTTAATGGCAGCGCACTTTTTAATGATTCGTAGACAAGGCATTTCCGGTCCGCTATGATCGGTCGGCCCGCGTTTCGAGGCGATAGAAAAAAGGAGGGAATCACGCAATGCATCGCGGAAAAGGAATGAAATTCGTCGGCGATTCCCGTGTTCCCGCGGTAAGAAAACCGAATATTCCGAAGGACTATTCAGAATATCCCGGGAAAACGGAAGTGTTTTGGCCGAACTTCCTGCTCAAGGAATGGTTGGTCGGTTCGGTCTTTCTCGTCGGTTTCTTATGCTTGACGGTCGCCCACCCGTCGCCGCTTGAGCGGATCGCTGACCCGACGGACACGACGTACGTGCCGCTGCCTGACTGGTATTTCTTGTTCTTATACCAATTGCTCAAATACTCGTATGCGTCCGGTCCGTATACGGTTATCGGTGCGATCGTCATGCCGGGGCTGGCGTTTGCCGCTTTGCTGCTGGCGCCGTTTTTGGATCGCGGTCCGGAGCGCCGTCCTTGGAAGCGCCCGGTGGCAACCGGCATGATGTTGTTGGCGCTCGCTTCTATTGTTTATTTGACATGGGAGGCGGTCGTTACACACGACTGGAAAAAAGCAGCTGAGCAAGGGAAAATTCGCGCGGAAGTGGAAATTGATACGAACGCGGAAGGCTATAAAATCGCCCAAGCGAACACATGTACATCGTGTCACGGACAAAACTTGTCCGGCGGCGCCGGCCCGTCGCTCATCGGCACCGGCTTGACGCCGGAAGAGATCGCGAAGATCGCCAAAGAAGGGAAAGGCAACATGCCAGGTGGCATTTTTAAAGGCACGGATGAAGAGCTGAAAAAAATGGCGGAATTCATCGCCGGCTTAAAAGCGGAATAATTCGTTCGGCACGGAAAGCTGACTCGCGTTAGTCAGCTTTTTTCGTGCTAACATGAAACCGAGGCGAGGTGCAGATGATGGCATGGCTTTATGCAATATTGGCCGCCCGGCCGGTTGTTTGGTTGCTGTTGTTCGTGAATGCCGCCGGCACCGTTTACGGCTATTATTGGTACCGCTATCAACTTGCGGAGACGCCGCCCGACTTTTTGCCGTTTGTTCCCGACAGCCCGACGGCGAGCCTTTTTTTTGTGCTCGTCCTCGCCGCTTGGCTGCTGGGCCGATCCTCGCCGCTGTTTGAGGCGCTCGCGTTGGTGACGCTTGTCAAATACGGGATTTGGGCCGTCGTCATGAACGTGCTCGTTTGGCGCGTCACGGGGACGCTCGATTGGGCTGGCTGGATGCTCGTTGTGTCGCACGGGGCGATGGCGGTCGAAGGCGCACTGTACGCTTCGTTTTATCGATTTCGCTCCGTCCATCTCGCCTTGGCGGCGGTTTGGACGCTGCATAACGATGTCATCGATTACGTGTTTGGCATGATGCCTCGTTACCATATGTTGGAACGATACGCCGATCAAATTGGCTATTTTACCTTTTGGTTGAGCATGGCTTCCATTGCCGCTGCGTATTGGCTTGGCATCCGCGTGCGGCGGCAGCCGCTTTTGCCAGGCGGCCGCATCGATTTCCGTCCGAAAGCGGAATAGAAAATTCAGCCGCGTCTTGATGGCGGTTCCTTGGTCTACTCTTGTCCACTCCTTCATACATTGTAGTAATGAATGAGGGAGGGACGATGATGAAACGAATCGGGCTGGCCATGTTGTTATCGTTCATCTTTTTATGGCCAGCGCTCGTTGGCGCGGCCGGACGACCAAGCGGTTGGGAGCAGCTGGACGATATTTCCGACGAGGCGCTGCAGTTAGGGAAAAACGAGCGTTTTGCCGAAGCAAAAGAGGTGCTCCTCTATTTTTCTGAACGATTTTTTGCCCTTGAGGCGAAAAAACGGTTGAAAACGGCCGATGAGCTGCGGGCGGTGACTGTCACGCACGAACATGCCGTCAAAGCCATGACAGCGCCGATTCCAGACGAGGGCAAGGTCGCTGCTCTTACACAGTTCCGCCTTGTCGTCGATGCTGTTCACTCCACCTATCAACCGCTCTGGTCCGAGATGGAACCCGCCGTCATGGAGGCGTTTGCCGTGATGGAACAGGCGGCGGAGCGCGGAGAGAGGAAGGCGTATGCGGCTGCCCTTCGCCAGTTTATGGATCGCTATGCCTTGATTGAGCCGAGCGTGAAAATCGATGTGCCTCCGGAAGAAGCGAAAAAGGTCGACCATGACCTCGAAGTGCTGCAAGGCGCTTCGTTTTGGCGGCTTGGCCAAAGCGAGCAGCGCGAGCAGCTTGCTGCCGCGCGCCGCAATATAGAAGCGTTGTTTGACGGGGTGAAAAAGGACGAAGCCGACCCGTCGCTCATTTGGGTCATGATTTCGACCGGTGGAATGATCGTCTTAACGTTGACGTATGTCGGCTGGCGGAAGTACAGAGGAGAAAAAGAGGCGAAGCGGGCGCGGCAGCCGGAAGAATAGGAGCCGGCTTGCTTTCAAGAGGGGGAATGGTTTCCCCCTCTTTTTTATTTTGACGGCTGCGCGGCACCTGGCAAGCCGGGCATGCCCCGAGATGTTGAGGACAGGGACTTAGTCCTTATTGCTCCAGCGGCCGCTTGTGCTCATCGAGCGTAAACCCTTCGCCGAGCACGTCGTGCACATCGGTGACCGCGACAAAGGCGTGCGGATCGACGGACATAATGACGCTTTTGAGGCGGGGCAATTCGTTTTTGGCCACGACGCAATACAGCACGTCACGGTCGCGTTTCGTATACGAGCCGCGCCCTTTGAGCACAGTGACGCCGCGCTCCATCTCTGTCAAGATCCGGTTGGCGATCTCTTCGCTTTTTTCTGAGATGATGGTCGCCCCTTTTGCCGCATAGCCGCCTTCCTGCAGAAAATCAATGACCCGGGCGGCGATAAAGACGGCGACCAACGTATACATCGCCTCGCGGTATGACAGGTAAAGAAGAAGCGACAACGTGATGACGGCGGCGTCAAAGGCAAACATCGTTTTGCCCATGCTGATGCCTTTGTATTTATGGACGAGGCGGGCGATAATGTCGACGCCGCCGGTTGTGCCGCCGTAGCGGAAAATAATGCCGAGGCCGACGCCGATAAACACGCCGGCAAACAGCGCTGCCAGCGTCATGTCGTGACGGAGCGGCATATGGATCATGTAGCGTTGGAAGATCGATAAAAAAATGGAAACCGCGACCGTGCCGATGACAGTATAAAGAAACGTCTGGCGGCCGAGCAACCTCCAACCGATCAAAAAGAGCGGAATATTGAGCGCCAGGTTGGTGATGGCCGGATCAAAACCAAACAAAAAATAAAGAAGAAGA
>NZ_JAFWFM010000213.1:0-35981 GCF_017515625.1 Geobacillus sp. | reverse complement strand
ATTCAATTGGTTCTGTAACTCCAGCAATAACAGCCGTTAAAGCGGCAGAGATTAATAGCCCTGCAACCTGTTTTCTTTTTTCTGGCTTTGCAGTAACATACATCGCTAATGCAATACCTGGAATGCCAAAGATTTTAGACATCCCATGCAATGCAAATCCGCCTTGCGGGAACATTTCCTTTAAAGAATGCGCAGATGTTGCGTATTCTGGTAAATGCTCGATCCAATACTTAGCGATTCCTCCTTCAACAACCGCAGGGCCAAAGACAAATGGACCGTAGATGAAGTGATGCAGCCCTGTTGGAATAAGTAAGCGCTCTAAAAATGTATACAACCAAACCCCAAGCACTCCTGAGCTTGCCAAAAATCCTTGTAAAGATGCAATGCCATGTTGTACGATTGGCCAAATATAGGCTGTTATTAAAGCAACTGGAAGCATCACAAGGAACGCAATAATCACCACAAATGATGAACCTTGAAAAATGCCAAGGAAATCTGGAAGCTTCGTATCGAAGAAGCGGTTATGAAGCGCTACAACAATAGAAGATATAACGATCGCTCCAATAATGCTCGTATCTAATGTTTTGATTCCCGCAATCATTGTCAAACCGCTAACTCCGCCAGCTTCCTGGCTGAAATCTACACCAAATTTATCTCCCCAAAGAGTCAATATAGCGTTAATAAAATAGTTGAATGTTAAATAAGTAACAATCGCTTCCATACAAGCTCTCGCATGGGCCTTTTTTGCCAACGCAATCGGAATGCCTATAACAAACAATAACGGCATTTGTCGGAAGACCGTCCATCCACCCTCTTCTACTACCGTCCAAAACTTGTACCACATTCCGTTCGGATCAGCAATGGATCCCATGATATCAGGATTTTTAAACAAGATGGTCAAGCCAACGACTATACCAGCGAACGGAAAAAGCAACACCGGTACAAACATAGCTGCACCAAACCGCTGAATTTTTTGCATCATGCCCACTCACTCCTTCTTCTCAAATTTTTTGATAACGCTTTCCTTTTCTTTATAACATGAACTTTTTTGGCAAACAACAAAACGGAAGTAAGCTGTTCGTTTTCACTTCTCTTGTTATTTTTCCCAAAATTCAAGAAAATTCCCAGAATGAGCAGCTATATATGGAATACTAGAGATATTCTTCATAGTCCACCATAAATTTTAAGAACAGATCGAGCCAAACTTCAAAAACAATATGTATCGATTTTGTGTTTTGTATCAGCTCAACTATCGAGTATCCAGATTCATCTTCAACGTCGAAATCTTCATTTGTTGAAACAGAAGGGCGAGGTCATCATCGCCGTCCATGTCCTTGGAAAGTTGTTAGGCTTCACTTCCGAACGGGCTTGGCATCGGTTTGTGATCGGGAATTTGTTTTCCAAGGACTTGTTCCCTGAACGTTCTCGATACAACCGTCGCTGCCGAGCGCTTGGCTTTGCGATCAAGTGGATGCGGCACCAGCTGGCCAAGCGTGGACAACACCATGCGTATGCGATCGTGGACAGTTTGCCGATCGAGCTGTGTCATTCATCCCGAATGTATCGCGCCAAACGGTTTCGTGGAATTGCGGATATTGGCTATTGTGCTTCGAAAAAGATCGCTTTCTATGGGTTGAAACTTCATCTGCAGGTCACCGACCAAGGGCTTCCGATGGGATATGTCGTCACTGAAGCGTCTTGTCACGATCGGGTGGCCGCTGAAACCGTCATGATGCAAATTCCACATCCATATAACCTAGGTGACAAGGGTATATCAGCCAAACGCTGCAAAAGAAGCTGTACGAAGAGCATCGAGTCGCTTTTTGGACGCCCGTTCGAAAAAATCAGCGAATTCGCCAATCGGACGCATGGAAACAGTGGATGAAACGAAAACGCAAAGTGTTGAAACCGTGTTTTCGATTTTAGTCGATTCGTATCGGATCACCGAGATTCGAGCGAACTCGGTTTCTGGATTTGAAACGGCACTGGATGGTATTTTACTGGCTTACTCCCTTGTTGTTCTTGGGCTAGTTGAGCGTTAAGACTCAACTAGCACCACGGGTTCATCAATCATTTTTTCGCTAGTCTTGAAAAAAGAGAGTTGTATATTTCCGTCATGTAGTGTACAGTGGATAGTGAAAACGTGTGCACAAAGGGGGAGGAAGCCTTGAAAAAAACATGGTGGAAAGAGGGCGTCGCCTATCAAATTTATCCGCGCAGCTTTATGGATGCCAACGGCGACGGCATCGGCGATCTTCGCGGCATCATCGAAAAGCTGGATTATTTGGTGGAGCTTGGAGTCGACATCGTTTGGATTTGTCCAATTTACCGGTCGCCGAACGCCGATAACGGATATGACATCAGCGATTATTATGCCATTATGGATGAGTTTGGAACGATGGATGACTTCGATGAATTGCTTGCCCAAGCCCATCGGCGCGGGTTGAAAGTCATTTTGGATTTGGTCATCAACCATACGAGTGATGAGCATCCGTGGTTTATCGAATCGCGGTCATCGCGCGACAATCCGAAGCGCGACTGGTACATTTGGCGTGACGGCAAAGACGGGCGCGAACCGAACAACTGGGAAAGCATTTTCGGCGGCTCGGCGTGGCAGTATGATGAGCGGACGGGTCAATATTATCTGCATATTTTTGATGTCAAACAGCCCGACTTGAACTGGGAAAACAGTGAGGTGCGCCAGGCGCTTTATGAGATGGTCAACTGGTGGCTGGATAAAGGTATCGACGGCTTTCGTATCGACGCGATCTCCCACATTAAGAAAAAGCCGGGTCTTCCCGATTTGCCAAACCCGAAGGGGCTGAAGTATGTACCGTCGTTTGCCGGTCATATGAACCAGCCTGGCATTATGGAATATTTAAGAGAGTTGAAAGAGCGAACGTTTGCGCGATATGACATTATGACGGTCGGCGAGGCGAACGGAGTAACGGTTGATGAGGCCGAACAATGGGTCGGGGAAGAAAACGGCGTGTTCAATATGATTTTTCAGTTTGAGCATCTAGGGCTATGGGAAAGGAGTGCGGATGGTTCCATCGATGTCCGCCGCCTAAAGCGGACGTTGACGAAATGGCAAAAAGGGCTTGAAAACCGCGGGTGGAATGCGTTGTTTTTTGAAAACCACGATTTGCCCCGCTCCGTTTCGACGTGGGGCAATGACCGCGACTATTGGGCGGAAAGCGCCAAGGCGCTCGGCGCGCTCTACTTTTTCATGCAAGGGACGCCGTTCATTTATCAGGGGCAAGAGATCGGGATGACGAACGTGCGGTTCGATGACATCCGTGATTATCGTGATGTGTCCGCTCTTCGCCTGTATGAACTCGAACGGGCGAAGGGGCGGACCCATGAGGAAGTGATGAAGATCATTTGGCAAACCGGGCGCGACAACTCGCGCACCCCGATGCAATGGTCTGATGCCCCAAACGCTGGATTCACGACAGGTACGCCATGGATCAAGGTGAACGAAAACTATCGTACGATCAATGTCGAGGCCGAGCGGCGCGACCCGAACTCGGTATGGTCGTTTTATCGACAAATGATTCAGCTTCGGAAAGCGAATGAGCTGTTTGTTTACGGAACGTACGATCTGCTTTTGGAAAACCACCCATCCATTTACGCGTACACAAGAACGCTCGGACGTGATCGCGCGCTTGTAGTCGTCAACTTGTCGGACCGCCCGTCACTTTACCGCTATGACGGCTTCCGCCTTCAGTCAAGCGATTTGGCGCTCTCGAACTACCCGGTCCGTCCGCATAAAAATGCGACGCGTTTTAAGCTGAAACCGTACGAGGCGCGCGTATACATCTGGAAAGAATAAGAAGGAATTTGCCTTTCTGTGTGGAATGAATACGGAAGGGAGATGATCAACACGGGGACGGTCGATCCGATTCGCTACCCGATCGGAACGTTTCAAGCGCCGCAGCAGTTTGAGGATGGGAAGGTGCAAGAGTGGATTGCTGCCATCCGCGGGCTGCCGAACGACTTAAGGGCCGCTGTTTTCGGCTTAAACGATGAGCAGCTCAACACGCCGTACCGCGACGGCGGCTGGACGGTGGCCCAAGTCGTCCACCATTTGGCCGATGCAAGCATGAACGCGTTTTTGCGCACGAAATGGGGAGTGACGGAAGACGACCCAACGGTGAAGCCGTTTGCGGAAAGCGAATGGGCGAAAACGGCCGATGCTTGCTCGCTGCCCATTGAACCGTCGCTTTTATTGCTTGACGGACTGCATGCACGGTGGACGACGCTGCTCGAGTCGATGACAGAAGCCGATTTTCATCGCCTCATCCAACCGGAAGGAGCGTTGCGGCCGATGCCGCTGTACGTATTGACCGCGCTGTATGCATGGCATGGCAGGCATCATACGGCGCAAATTGTGTCATTGCGGAAACGGAAAGGATGGTAAAAAGCCGCCGATTGGCGGCTTTTTTTACTCGATCGGCCGCACCGCTTGGGGCGGCCGATATATAGGCTCGCTCCGGAGAAAAGCCGCCTTTGCGCGGCTTTTTTCAAAAAACGTGCTGGACAAACATTTTTGTTAAACGAAAACATACAGTTATGCTATACTGACAAATATTAAGGGACACGAAATATATATCGTACAAGGGGGATCGGTATGAATGCGCAACAAAGGCAAGTTGTTGCGGAACAGAAAGAAAAAATTTGGACGCGCAATTTTATTTTGATTTGCTTGGCCAACTTTTTCATTTTTCTTGGATTTCAAATGACGCTGCCGACACTGCCGCTGTTTGTCGAACACTTAGGCGGCAACGACCAGCTCATCGGCCTTGTCGTCGGGATTTTCACTTTTTCCGCACTTCTCGTCCGTCCGTTTGCCGGCCATGCGCTTGAGACGCGGGGACGGCGGTTTGTCTTTTTGCTTGGGCTGCTCATTTTTGTCGTTTCGGTCGGTTCGTACAGTGTCATCACCAGCATGCTTCTTCTCTTTTTGATGCGCGTCGTCCAAGGAATTGGCTGGGGGTTTTCGACAACCGCTTCCGGAACGGTGGCGACGGACATCATTCCGGCCAGCCGCCGCGGGGAGGGAATGGGTTATTACGGATTGTCAGGAAACATCGCCCTCGCTTTCGGTCCGTCGCTTGGACTTGTGCTTGCCGCTATGATTCCGTTTAGCCATTTGTTTCTGATTTGCGCTCTGCTTGGCGTTGCTTCCGTATTGTTTGCGGCGGCCATCACCTATAAAAAAGTGGAGGGAAGGCCGCGCTATGAGACGAACAAGTGGGACCTTTACGAAAAAACGGCGCTCGTTCCGTCCGTGCTTCTCTTCTTTTTAACGGTGACGTTCGGCGGCATTGCTTCGTTTTTGCCGCTATATACGGCGCAAAAAGGGATCGGCGGTTTGCAGCTGTATTTTTTGCTTTATGCGCTCGCCCTGATGGTGACGCGCACGTTCGCCGGCCAGCTGTATGACCGGAAAGGGCATCGGGCTGTCTTTCTCCCAGGTGCGGGGCTCATTTTGCTTGCGATGCTGCTGCTCTCCTGGCTGCCGGGGGAATGGGCGCTGCTTTTGGCGGCAGTATTGTATGGCTTCGGTTTTGGCATGGTGCAGCCAGGGCTGCAGGCGTGGTCGGTTGAGCGGGCCCCTGTTCATCGGAAAGGAATGGCGAATGCAACGTTTTTCTCCTTTTTTGATTTAGGCGTTGGCATCGGGGCGATGGTGTTTGGCCAAATCAGCCACTGGTTCGGCTATCCGAGCATTTATGTAACCGCCGCCGGTTCGGTGCTTGTTTCGATGCTCGTTTACTTGAGCGTGCTGCGCAAAGAACAACCTTTTCATCCGCGGCAAGAAAGAAACGCTTAAGGTTTGTCCTTAAGCGTTTTTCTTTAGCGCCGCGAGTGCACTTCGTAGATGGCAAATTTTAAATAGTCGCCTTCATTGGCGGCAAGCAGTTTCGGGTGGTCATAGCCGGCGCCGTTCCAGTACACTTGTCGGAGCACTTTTTTGGCGTCAAACGCCGCATCGGCGATCATCTCTTGGAACATGTGCGGGCGAACATGGTACGAACAGCTCGACGTGACGAAAAAGCCGCCGTCTTTGACGAGTTTCAACCCGTTCAAATTGATGTCTTTATAGCCGCGCAGCGCTTTTGGCACCGCGTGGGCCGATTTGGCGAACGCCGGCGGGTCGATGATGACGACATCCCACTGTTTGCCGGATCGCACTGCTTCGCGTAAGTAATCGAATGCGTTGGCGACGACAAATTCTACATTTGTGAATCCGTTTAAGGCCGCATTTCGTTTTGCCGTCTCAATTGCATGCTCGGAAATGTCGACGGCGGTGGCGTGCTTCGCTCCGTACAGGCAGGCGTTCAGCATAAATGAGCCGGTATGGGTGAAACAATCAAGCACCGTCGTCTCCGGGCCGATGAGCGGGCGGAGGGCGGCGCGGTTTTGCCGCTGGTCGAAGAAAAAGCCGGTTTTTTGCCCGTTTTCAATGTCGACAATGTATTTCACGCCGTTCTCCTCGATTTCCATCTCCGTCTCCGCTTCCCCGTACCAAAACCCTTTTTCCTGTTTGAGACCCTCAAGCTCCCGCACGGACACATCGTTGCGCAAATAAATGGCCCTTGGAGCGAACACGTCAAGCAAGCCGCGCAAAATCCACTCTTTGTGCACTTCCATCCCGAGCGCCAAAATTTGCACCACAAGCACGTCCTCATATTTATCGACGATGAGCCCCGGCAGAAAATCGGCCTCGCCGTAGACGGCGCGGCATGAACGGACGCCCGGGAGCATCCGTTCGCGATACGCCCAAGCGCGGCGGATGCGCTCAATGAAAAACCGCTCATCGAGCTCGTCATCCGGGTTTTGCGTCAACACCCGGACGATGATTTGCGAGGCTGGATTGATGTAGCCTTTCGCCAACCAGTACCCTTGATGGTTATAGACATCGACAAAATCTCCCGGTGTGATGTCACCCTCGATACGGTCGACTTCGCTCTGAAAAATCCACGGATGGCCTTGTTCGAGCCGTTTTTTTCGTTGCCGCTTCAAGATCACTTTCGCCATCAGTTCCAACTCCCATCCGGTAATCAATCGTTGCGCTTTTATCATAGCGAATTGCGGAGCGCGGCGCAATGACAGCCGAAAAAAAAGGTTGACAACCGATGCGGCCGTGATATGATAAATGTAAAGAAAATTTCATCACAATCAGACATCCACTAGGGGGGCCTGTAAACAGGCTGAGATCAAAGTGTGACTTTGAGACCCTTAGCACCTGATCTGGGTAATGCCAGCGTAGGGAAGTGGAGGAGCTGCAGGCCGGCTTTGGCCGCATTGGAAAATCTGTATGCTCGCGCCGCCTTCTTTACGCGAATCGGTAAAGAAGGCGGCGCTTTTATTTTGGAAAAAGGGGGAATACGAATGTCGTTTGCAAGGCGCGTGCGCCAGGCGGCTGATCCGATCTGGCAGGCGAGTTTCCGTCACCCGTTTGTCAAAGAGCTTGGCGAAGGAACGTTGGATCGCGCAAAATTCCGCTATTATGTCATGCAAGATGCGTACTATTTGCGCCATTTTGCCCGTGTGCAGGCGATCGGGGCGGCGAAATCGCCGGATTTGGCGACGACGGCCCGGCTGGCGCACCATGCCCAAAGCACATGCGAAGCGGAATTGTCGCTTCATGAAACGTTTGCCGGACTGCTTGGCATCACCGAAGAGGAACGGGCTGCGTTCATGCCGGCGCCGACGGCTTACGCGTATACATCGCATATGTACCGGGCGGCGTATGAAGGGCATTTGGGCGATGTCATTGCCGCGATTTTGCCGTGCTATTGGCTGTATTACGAAATCGGTGAGCGGCTGAAAACGTGCCGGCCGAACGATCCGATTTATGAAAAGTGGATCAGTACATACAGCTCCGATTGGTTTCGCTCGCTTGTTGAGGAGCAGATCGACCGGCTTGACGCCATTACCGCTGCCGTGACTGAGGAAGATCGGCGCCGGATGGAACAGCATTTTTTGATCAGCAGTGACTATGAGTATCAGTTTTGGGAGATGGCGTACCGACTGGAGCGGTGGCCATCGGCCGAACTCATGAAGAGCCGGTGAAACGGCGACAACACGAAAGGAGGAGTTTTCATGGGAACAACATCGAAAGGGTTGAAACTGGCCGATATTTTAACGACGATTGTCATTGCCGTTGTGTTCGGCGTCATTTACAAAGTGTGGGGGCCGTTGTATGAAGTGGTGAAAGTATTCGGGTTTCATGCCGATCAACTGATTTATGGCATGTGGTTTATCGCGTCGTCGCTTGCGTATTTGCTAATCCACAAACCGGGGGTGGCGCTGCTTGCCGAGATCGCGGCTTCATCGGGCGAGTTGGTGATGGGGTCGCAGTGGGGGCTTGAGGTGTTGATTTATGGGGTTGTACAAGGGCTGTTTGCCGAGCTTGTCTTTGCGGCGTTCCGCTATCGGCGGTTTGACGTGTTTGTCGTGTCGCTCAGCGCCGTCGGCGCGACGGTCGGTTCGCTGATCATGGACTTTTACAAAGGATATATCGAGGCGCTCGCCCCGTGGAACATGGCGCTCTTTTTGCTGGCGCGTTTTGTCGGCGCCGTTCTTATCTCCGGCGTGTTCGCCGTTTCGTTGGCCAAGGCGCTTGAGAAAAACGGGGTGACGCAAATGTGGCGGCCGGTTTCCAAAGAGGACTATGATGCGCTGAACCGGTAAGGGGAATGACCGATGAAGCAAGCCATTGTCATCGAACAGCTGCGCCTGAAGTTTCCAGGGCATAGCGACTTATTGTTCCGCGATTTGTCGCTGTCCGTTGCTGCCGGGGAGAAAGTGCTTCTCCTCGGCCCGTCTGGATGCGGCAAGTCGACGCTTTTGCAAGTGATGGCCGGCATCATTCCCCACTCGATCGACGTGCCGATGAAAGCCGGGCGCCTTGAGCGGCCGGAACGATGGGGATATGTGTTTCAAGATCCGGTTACGCAGTTTTGCATGCCGTATGCCGATGAGGAAATCGCGTTTGCCCTCGAAAATCGAAGTGTGCCGCGCCGCGAGATGCCCGCCCGCATCCGCTTGCTGTTGGACCAAGTCGGGTTGGCGATCGAACCGCACACCGACATTCATACGCTTTCCGGCGGGATGAAGCAGCGGTTGGCGCTCGCTTCTGTTCTTGCGCTTGAGCCGGATGTTTTGTTTTTGGATGAGCCGACGGCTTTGCTCGATGAGGAAGGGACGAAAGCCGTATGGCAGGCGGTGCGGGATGTGAGCCGGGACAAAACGGTCGTCATCGTCGAGCATAAAATCAACCATGTTCTTGACTTCGTCGACCGGATTGTGTTGCTTGGCAGCGACGGGTGCATCATCGCCGATGGAGGAGCGAGGGAAGTATTTTCCCGATATAAGGACGTCATGACGGCGGAAGGCATTTGGCACCCGGACGTTTGGGAGGAATGCGGACCGATCGTGCGCCGGGAGGAAAGGCAGGAAGGCGAGGAGCTGATCCGCCTTCACCGTTTCCGCGGCTTTCGCGGCCGGGAGGTGAAAATCAGCGTACCGGAGGCGGTTGTGCGGGCGGGAGAATGGATCGCCGTCACCGGCCGAAACGGCGCGGGCAAAAGCACGCTTTTGCATGGGTTGATGCAACTGATTCGCACCGAAGGCGAATATACATTGTTCGGGGAGGATATCGAGCTCCGGCAGCCGCTTTACCGCCATATCGCGTTCGTGTTTCAAAATCCCGAATTTCAATTTGTCACCCATACTGTGCGCGATGAACTGGCGTATTCGCTGCGGCTTGAGGGGCGATCTGAAGAGGAAATCAATGAGACGGTCACCCGCCTGCTCAGCGCGTTTGGCCTTGACGGAAAGGAAGAAGTGCATCCGTACCAGCTGTCAGTCGGGCAAAAACGGCGGTTGAGCGTGGCTGCTTCGATCGTCGCCGGTCAACGCCTCTTTTTGCTTGATGAGCCGACATTTGGACAGGATGCGAAAAACACGTTTGCGTTGTTGGCGATGTTGGAGTCATACCGAAGGCAAGGGGCGGCGATCATCATGGTCACCCACGACGAACAAATTGTCCGTCGTTTTGCGACGAGACGATGGGTGGTGGAAGACGGAGCGCTTGTTCGCGATGAGCGCCTCGCTGCTGTGGAGACTGTATTGGCTGAAGGAGGAACATGGCGATGAACTGGGACATTCAGCGCCGTGAGACATGGCTTTATGAAGCGAACCCGAGTTTGAAGCTCATTGTGCTCGTCATGCTCTTTTTTGCGGTGTTGTTCATTCATAACCCGAACGTGCTCATCAATTTGTCGCTCGCCCTGTTCGTTTTGTTTTGCTTCGGCACCGGGTATCCAGCAAAGCTGCTTGTTTGGCTGTTTTTGCCGTTTTTCCTGATCTTTGTTTCCACTGCTTCATCGATGATGATGTTTGGCGAAGGGACGACAACGTGGTTTCGCTGGGGGCTCATCCACGTAACAGCGGAAAGCTTTTGGCGCGGCATGCATCTCGGATTTCGCGCCTTGTCGCTCGGGCTGTTAGGCTTGATTTTTTCCTTGACGACTCGGCCGGTGCAGCTGTTTTATTCGCTCATGCAGCAATTGAAGCTGAAACCGAAGTATGCGTACAGTTTTTTGGCGGCGGTCCGCCTGCTGCCGATCATGATTGAGGAGTTTCAAACGGTCCGGTATGCGCTGAGAGTGCGCGGCGTGCCAAACCGCGGCGGCCTTGGCAAAGTGAAGCGTTATGCCATCCCGCTTTTGGCACAAAGCATCCGCCGCGCCCAGCGCATCGCCGTGGCGATGGAGGCGAAACAATTTTCCAACAGCGGCCAGCGTACGTTTTATTATGAAATCAAGTTTGGCAAATGCGATATTTGGTTTGTCGTCTTGACCGTTGCGTTGTTGGTTGCCGCTTATTATGCGGGCGTCCATTACCCGTATATTTCAGTCCATGATGTAAGGTAGGCAGAAAGAAAGGGATTGTGATGGGGGCTCTTCACTTCATTTCCACCGGGCGGCAAACAGCCGACGAATTCGCGGCCATTTGTGCGCGTATCCATCCGTATGCGGATGCCATTCACATTCGCGAGAAAGAAAAAACGGCGCGCGAAGTGGCCGAGTTTGTCACCGCGCTGCTTTACACCGGGGTGCCGCCGCAAAAAATCATCGTCAATGACCGTGTTGACGTCGCGGCCGTCTACGGTGTCGGCGGGGTGCAGATCGCGTCTCACAGCTTGCCGGTGCGTGCCGTCCGCCGTTCGTTTCCGGACTTGACAGTCGGCTGTTCCGTGCACAGCCTGACGGAGGCGAAGCAGGCGGAAGAGGACGGCGCTCACTTTTGCCTGTACGGCCATATGTTTCCGACTGCCAGCAAGCCTGGATTGCCGCCGCGCAGCATCGATTCGTTGCGGGAGATGGCCGCGTCCGTCTGCATCCCGGTTATTGCGATCGGCGGCATTCATGCCGGCAACGCCTGCCGGGTGATGGAGGCCGGTGCCGCGGGAGTGGCGGTGTTATCGGCTGTCTTTTTAGCGCCTGATCCGGTTGTGGAAGCAAGACGTTTGGCGCAAATCGTGAAAGGGGAGAGGAAAAATGGGGGCACATTATGATGTCGTCGTTGTCGGCGGTGGGGTGATCGGGGCGGCGACAGCTTTTGAGCTCGCCAAACGGCGGCACCGCGTGGCGATTTTCGAAAAAGGAACAATGACCGGCGAAGCGTCAAGCGCGGCGGCCGGTATGCTGGGGGCGCAATCGGAGTTCGCCGCGCCGAGTCCGCTCATCCCGCTCGCCCTGCAAAGCCGGGCGCTCGTGCTGGCGCTCGCTGCGGAATTGCGGGAGAGAACCGGTATTGACATCGGACTTGTCGAAAAAGGAATGCTCAAAGTTGCGACGAATGCGGAAGAAGCGGAGGAGTTGCACCACCATTATACATTTTGGAAGGAAATGGGTGAGACAGTTCACTGGCTGGCGACAGAAGAAGCGCTTAAGCTGGAGCCGCGTCTTGCGGGCGAGGCGCTGGCCGGCGCCATGTACATTCCCGGAGACGGGCAAGTGAGCGCCCCGGATTTGGCTGCCGCTCTTGTTTCAGCCGCTGTCTCCGCCGGTGCGCATTTGTATGAGCATACGGAAGTGTTTGACATTCGTTCGGATGTTGGCGGGCATACCGTGGAAACAGCGAGCGGAACTTTCGCTGCTGCCGCTGTCGTGATCGCCTCGGGCGCCTGGGCGGCGCGTCTGGGGGCCGCGCTCGAGCTGCCGCTTTTTGTATTCCCGGTCAAGGGGGAATGCATCATGGTGCGTACGCCAACCCCGCTCGTGCAAATGACGGTGTTTGCGAAAAATGGCTGTTACATCGTGCCGAAGCGCGGCAACCGGCTGCTGATCGGTGCGACGTCCACGCCGGGGACGTACGACCGGCGCGTGTCAATCGCGGGGGTGATGAGCCTGCTTCGCCGTGCCGCCCGTGTGCTTCCAGATGTCGAACAGGCAGAATGGGTGAAGGCATGGAGCGGTATCCGACCGCAAACGAAAGACGGTTTGCCCTATATCGGCGAGCATCCAAAGCGGCGCGGGATATTTGTCGCTGCCGGCCATTACCGGAACGGCATTTTGCTTAGCCCGCTCACCGGCCGGCTGCTTGCCGACCTAGTAGAGCGGAAAGAGCCGGCGTTTGACTTGTCACCGTTTTCATTAACGCGTCACGCGGAAGAAAAGGTGGGGGTTGAATGAATTTAGTCATTAATGGCGAGAACGTTGCCGTGCCGGACGAAGTGAAAACGGTCAGCGATTTGCTCGCCCATTTTCGACTTGATCAAAAGCTGGCCATTGTCGAAGTCAATGTTCGCATTATTCAAAAGCATGAATACGCGGTGACGGCGTTGGCGGACGGCGACCGCGTCGAAATTGTTCATTTTGTAGGAGGCGGTTGAAATGCTGAAAATTGGTCCGTATGAATTCTCTTCGCGGTTGTTGCTCGGGACGGGCAAATATCCGAGCCTTGAGGTGCAAAAAGAAGCGGTGGAAGCATCCGGCGCAGAAATTTTGACCTTTGCCGTCCGGCGAATGAACATTTTTGCGCCGGAGCAGCCGAATTTTTTAGAGCAGCTTGATTTAAGCCGATATAAGCTTCTGCCCAATACCGCCGGGGCAAAAACGGCTGAGGAAGCGGTCCGCATCGCCCGACTGGCCAAAGCATCGGGGCTATGTGATATGATTAAGGTAGAAGTGATCGGCTGCGACAAAACGCTTCTTCCCGACCCGGTTGTGACGTTAAAAGCAGCGGAAATGCTGCTGGAAGAAGGGTTTATCGTCTTGCCGTACACGTCTGATGACGTCGTGCTCGCCAAGCGCTTGCAAGAGCTTGGCTGCCATGCCGTCATGCCGGGGGCATCGCCGATCGGGTCCGGGCAAGGCATCCTTAACCCGCTCAATTTGAGCTTTATCATCGAGCAAGCGACCGTGCCGGTGATCGTCGATGCCGGCATCGGCGGGCCGGCCGATGCGGCGCTGGCGATGGAGCTTGGCGCGGATGGGGTGCTGTTGAATACGGCCGTGTCCGGCGCAGCTGATCCCGTAAAAATGGCAAAAGCGATGAAGCTGGCGGTGGAAGCGGGACGGCTCGGTTATGAAGCCGGGCGCATCCCGAAAAAACGATACGCGTCAGCAAGCAGCCCAACGGAAGGAATGAGTGTTGTTTGAATGAACGGTATTCCCGGCAACAACTATTTGCGCCGATTGGCGAGGAAGGGCAAAAGAAAATACGGGAAAAGCACGTCGTCTTAATCGGCGCCGGAGCGCTCGGCACAGGAAACGCCGAAGCGCTCGTGCGCGCCGGCATTGGCAAACTGACGATCATTGACCGCGATTATGTCGAATGGAGCAACTTGCAGCGCCAACAGCTTTACAGCGAAGTGGATGCGAAAGAGCGGCTGCCGAAGGCGATCGCGGCCAAGCGGCGGCTCGAGCGAATCAACAGCGAGGTCAAGATCGACGCGATAGTCGGTGAGGCTGACGCCGAACAGTTGGAATCATTGGCTGTCGAACAGCGGCCCGACCTATTGATCGATGCGACGGACAACTTCGATGCGCGCATGATCATCAATGATGTTGCCTACAAATATGGCATTCCGTGGATTTACGGCGCCTGCGTCGGCAGCTATGGATTAAGTTACGCGTTTATTCCCGGACGTACCCCATGTTTATATTGCTTGCTTGAAACGGTGCCGCAAGGGGGATTGACATGCGACACGGCCGGCATTATCAGTCCGGCAGTGCAGATGGTCGTCAGTTACCAAGTGGCTGAGGCGTTGAAAGTTTTAGTCGAGGACTGGGCCGCGCTGCGCGGCAAGCTCGTTTCGTTTGATCTTTGGACGAATGAATACGCAGCGATTCGCATTGACGCGGTCAAAAGAGACGACTGTCCGACGTGCGGACATCGTCCATCTTATCCGTTTCTTTCTTATGAACATCAGACGAAGACCGCTGTGCTGTGCGGGCGCGACTCGGTGCAAATTCGCCCGTCTTCCCGGCGCCAGTACGATGTAAACGAATTGGCATCTCTTTTTCGCCGCCAAGGGCTCCGGGCCGAAGCGAATCCGTATCTCGTCTCCGTATCGCTCGGCGCCAAGCGGCTTGTCGTATTCGCCGACGGGCGCGCGCTTGTGCACGGCACAAAGGATGTGAACGAGGCGAAAACGATTTATTACCGTTATTTAGGATGAAAACGGGGACCTCTTTTTTTGAGTCCCTGTTTTTTTTAGTCACAAAACTGTCAAAAAGCCGTCTTGTTTTCCCTGTTTTTCCCGCTATCCATATAGTACGATGAAGGTAAGAAGGAAAAGGGAGGGGAGATGGATGGATGAGTGGTCCGTCACGTTGAACATCGCCTCGTTGGTAGTGCTTGTCTACTTTATTGGCTCCTGCTGGATCGAATCGTAAAACGCGCCGGCGCACCTCGGCGCGTTTTTTGAGGTGGATTTATGGTAATATATGGAAAGTAATTCCTCCCGCTATAGTCAGCTGGCGAAAAATTTGTTATATTTAAGGTAAGGAACGGAAACAGCTGCCGATAGCCGCGCAGCCTCATTCCGCCCGATGCCGAAAGTTTTGCTTCAGCAGGCATGTTTTGGGAAAGGAATGGATATGAATAACATAGTCATGGTCCGATAGGAGTGTGAAGATTCGTTGGAAGAGTGGCCGTTAAGGTTGTTCGGTTGGTTTTTCCTTTTCTTGCTCGCGAACGCATTGTTTGCATCGGCTGAGGCGGCGTTTTCATCCGCCAGCAAAGCCCGGTTAAAACACTACGCGGAAGAGCATTCAAACAACAAGCGGCTTCAAGCAGTGGTCGGGCATCTTGACCGTGCATTGTTAGCGCTTGCTATGGCCAGCCGTCTAACAGGCATCATCGCGGTGGCGCTATTTATCGAGATCGCTGCTTCTCTGCTTGGGGAGCAGACCGGTTTATTTGTCGCCATTGCGGTCATGACCGTTTTGTCTGTCGTCTTCGGTGAAATTTTGCCAAAATCGATGGCGAAAGAGTACGCGGAGCCGCTCGCCATCCGGTATGCCGGCCTGGCCTATGGGCTGATGAAGCTCATGGTGCCGATTACGGCATTGTTTCAAGCCCTGAAAGAGCGTATGACCCGGCGATTCGCCAACGGGGCTGCCGTGCCGGCCGTCACGGAGGAAGATATTAAGGTGATGGTCGAGCTGAGCGAAGAAGAAGGGGTTATCGACAACAAGGAAAAAGAGCTGATTCAACGTTCGCTCGATTTTGATGAAATTTTAGTCGGAGAAATTTTTACGCCGCGCGCCGATATGGTGGCGGTCGAGGTCAACCAGCCGATTGAAGAGATTCGCGATGTATTTTTGGAGGAAAAATATTCCCGAATCCCGGTCTATGAAGGGGATATTGACAACGTAATCGGCATTTTGTCGGAAAGTGACTTTTTCAGCGAACTTGTCCAAAAGCGTGACGTGTGCGTCCGCGAGCTGTTGCGCCAGCCGCTGTTTGTCGTCGAATCGATGAAAGTGTCCGATTTGCTGCCGGAGCTGCAAAAAAGCAAAGTGCATATGGCGATCGTTGTTGACGAGTTCGGCGGCACGGCCGGCTTGATTACGCTTGAGGATATTCTTGAGCAAATCGTCGGCGAAATATGGGATGAGCATGATGAAGCGGTAAAAACCGTGCGTCAAATCGATGAACATAGTTTTGAATTCAGCGCTGAACTGCCGCTTGACGAATTTTGCGAAGTGATGAACATCGACGTGCCGGAAAGTGAATCGCATACGTTGGGTGGCTGGATTTTTGAAATGTTTGAGCGCATTCCGGCGGTCGGCGAAACGTTGCAATACGGCCCGCTGACGTTGACCGTCCGCCAAGTCGACAACCGTCGCATCCGCAAAGTGCTTGTTTCCTTGAGCCAGCAACCGCTCGCCGAGCAGGCGGGGGGCGTCTAGGCGCTTTCGGACCGCATGAATATAGAAGAGCCCCAGGCTGACTGCCTGGGGCTTTTGCCATCTATTATGAAGTTGTCTGTCAACCGGTTATTGAATGTTGCCGAATTGGCCGCCGAGTTGTTGTTGAGCCATCGCTACAAGGCGTTTGGTAATTTCCCCGCCGACCGAACCGTTTGCGCGCGAAGTCGTGTCAGCGCCAAGGTTTACACCAAATTCTTGGGCGATTTCGTACTTCATTTGGTCGATCGCTTGTTGGGCACCAGCGACGAGCAGTTGGTTATTGTTGTTGTTGCGTGCCATAGTTGATCATCTCCCCTTAGAAATTTTGATGGCTGGGTTGGCTGGATTTGCACCAGCGCTGCACGCGAAGAAGCGTGCTGCCAAGCTTGGCTGAACCCAACGGCCCACCTGCTTTTGCGTTCGCCAGCGGAAGTGTTTTGGCATGCGTCCTGTTTCGCTGGCGGTACTCATAGTTTGGAACGTTTTTTGCCCGTTATTCACTGCGATAATATGGTAATTTTTTACGTTTTATCGACGCCGTCATTAGGAAATATGTAAAAGTAAGAGGCATCTTAGAGGAGGAAGCAGCATGAATGTGTGTCCACTTTGCAACGGGCTGCGCCGGGTGACAGTGTATTGCAGCTATTGCCGGCAGCCGATGGAAGACCAAGGGAAAGTGACGGATTATTTCGATGACTACAGTCCGTACATGGATGCGGATGTGATGAAGCTTGCTGACGGTTACCCGCACACATATCGAAACCATGAATGCGTCCATCTGTTCTATTGCCCGCACTGCCGGGAGGAGGAGGTGCGGTTCATTAAAGAATAGGCTCTAGCGATGCGCTAGAGCCGAATAAGTCTATATACAAACAATGGGGGGAGCTTACTTCTCATCCGCCGCCCGGATGCGCCGCTCCGTCTCGACGTCGAAGAAATGCGCTTTGTTCAAGTCAAACGCAAGGTCGATGCGGTGGCCCGGCTTGATTTCCGTGCGGGCGTCAATGCGGGCGACAAACTCCTGGCCGCCGATGTTTGAATAAATCATCGATTCGGCGCCAAGCAGCTCAGCGACTTCAACATGCGCGGTAATTTTTGTCATTGGCGATGCCTCCAAGAAGAGCGGCTCATCATGAATGTCTTCCGGACGGATGCCCAAAATGACTTCCTTGCCGACGTACCCTTGGCTGCGCAGCACTTTCATTTTCCCTTCTGGCACGCCGAATGTCGTCTGGCCGACGACAAACTTGCCATCTTGCAGCGTTCCTCTAATAAAGTTCATCGCTGGCGAGCCGATAAAGCCGCCGACGAAGATGTTTTCCGGTTTCTCATACACTTCGCGCGGCGTTCCGACTTGCTGGATGACGCCGTCTTTCATGACGACGAGGCGGGTGGCCATCGTCATCGCTTCCGTTTGGTCATGGGTGACGTAAATCGTTGTCGTTTCAAGACGCTGATGGAGTTTGGCGATTTCCGAGCGCATTTGCACGCGTAATTTGGCGTCCAAGTTTGAAAGCGGTTCGTCCATTAAAAACACTTTCGCATCGCGGACGATGGCGCGTCCCAATGCTACGCGCTGCCGCTGTCCGCCGGAGAGCGCCTTCGGTTTGCGGTCCAAATATTGCTCAAGGCCGAGAATGCGAGCTGCTTCACGGACGCGTTTCTCGATTTCCGCTTTCGGGAACTTGCGCAGTTTTAAGCCGAACGCCATGTTATCATAGACGCTCATATGCGGATAAAGGGCGTAGTTTTGGAATACCATGGCAATATCGCGGTCTTTGGGCGGTACATCGTTCACTCGTTTTCCATCGATGTAGAGATCGCCTTTAGAAATTTCCTCCAGGCCTGCAATCATCCGCAATGTTGTCGACTTGCCGCAGCCGGACGGACCGACAAAGACGATGAATTCCTTATCTTGAATATGTAAGTTAAAATCTTTTACAGCCGTGACATTGTTATCGTAAATCTTATACACATGATCCAACACGAGTTCCGCCATCACGAATCCCCCTTTATTGAAATCGTTTTCTCACACTCATATTATATAGATGAATGTGAATATTCGTGAATAGACAAGGTGCACAAAAAAAGTCGCCCGTTTTCGGCAACATGACGGGGAAGCGTCCGCTGCTACGCACGGCGTTGGTGCAAAATAGCCAAATAGGCAGCCGCGGCGCCTTTAAACCGCTTGATGTCAATGCCGGTTTGCTCGGCCCATTTGTCGATCCGATATTGCAAGCTATTGCGGTGCATATATAGTTTTTTCGCCGCCATGGAGACGTTTAAATTGCACTCTAAAAATGTTTCCATGGCGCGCACTTCCTCTTCGCCCAGCCCATCGAGAAACGATAAAATTTGCCCTGTCTTGCCGTCGTCTGCTGCGCTTTCAAGGAGTGGAAGCGGAATGACGTCCTCCCATTCGTACACCGTCTGTTTCGGCCAAAAGCGCCGGGCGGCGGCAAAACATTGCTGCTCGAGAAGGAACGACTCGTACAGCTCCCCGTTCACCGGGCGAACGGGGCCGATCAGCAAATGCATCGTCGCATAAAAATCGGCGGCGAGCGCATCCGCCATTTCGGCCAGCAAGAGCGGCTCGGCCGTCCGTTTTTGTTTGGCCTCAATCAGCAGCCCGCGCTTGTCTTCATTCCAAACGATCAGCACCCGCGAGGCAAATAGGTTGTGGATCGTTTCGGCAAATTCCTGTTTGTTGGCGATCGGGCGATTGACGAGAAAATGAATGAACCGGCAGTATGGGGCAGAGAGCATCGCAGGAGCGTCGGGGCGGCCGGTGGCCATCCATTGTTTCCACGCCCGTTCTTCTTCGCTTTCCGGCTCCCGCCGGCGGTTGGCTGGGGTCAATAACAGCGCCAACAGCTGCCGCTCTCGTTCCGTCAACCGCTCTTTGGCGATGCCCACCTCATCGCCCCCGGCGGTGTAAAACCATTCGTACGCCTCGGGATCGGCCGGTTGACCGTTGATGATAATGTCCCCTTTATAAAGTGATTCGAGCTCTTTTAACATCACGGCGCCCCCTTTTCTACCTTTTTTCATTCATTATAACAGAAAGGCCGATTTTCCTGGTGGACAGGAAAATCGGCTCCGTTTACTCGCCGGCGTCGTATGGCGGTTCTTCTTTGACCAGGTCGCGCGCTTCTTCGATGTTGACCTCATCACCGCGGCCGTGCACGACGCCGCCAGCCATCCCTTCATTAATCATGCGGTCAATATCCATGTAATATTCATCGCGCCCCTCATATAAGGCGTCTTGGCGCCCCGCTTCGTTCCGCTCCATGGTTTCGCTCCTTCCTCATCGTTTTTTCCTAGTTTGTCCGAAACAGGCATAGACTATCCGCTTCGCTCATATGGATGAAAGAGGACTGGCAAGAAGGAGGGTGTAAGGGATTTTGTCGAAAAATATTTTTTGGACATCCCTGAGGAGCCGAAAAGCCTTGATAAATCAACATTTCTAGAGGGAGGGAAATAGGGTGGTTGCTGTGATCAAACAATTGCTGGAAACGACCGCTGCGGCTGAAGAAAAAGCTCGTCAGTTGGCAGCGCTTGAAGAAGACGGGCAAACATGGGAAACGTATTTCGCCGAGGTTCAGCGACAACGTCAACTTTGGCAGTATGTTCACCATTTGATGACCGGTGCAGGCTGGGGTGAGAGAAAGAAACAGCAAGAAGCGGCCAGCACTGGCCGCTTCGAGTTGCTGCAAGCGCTGACCGCCGATGAGTGGAAAAAAGCGAAGCTGTGCCGACAAGTAAGTCAGCGTTTAAGCGGAGCCGTCCGGCAGGCGGCAGACGGTGTGCTGCAGCAGGCACTTCGTTATAGCAAAGAATTTTTTGCTATGGCGCAAGATGAGCTAGTTCGGCAAACAGTCGATTGAGCCGCTGAAGCCGACGTGCTTCAATATCCGGCTCGTCAAAAGCCATCGGTTTGGCGTTTATTTCATAAATGTAAAGCTCCTGCTGTTTTCCGACGCCGATGTCGGCAGAAAATTCGCCGACAAGGCCGAACTGCTCGTTGAGGCGTTCGCCGCTCCAGGCGATGAGGCGCTCGAGCGCCTGTTCATCAATGCGGCTTTGAATTTCCGAATACGGAAGGATCGTTCCGCCGTGAAATACATGGGTTGTCAACGACCGAGGGCCGGCGAGGCGGACGCCGACGCCGGTGATCGTATGGCGATGGCGCTGCCAGTGGGCGAGCACGCGCAAATCGTAACGGCGCCCGTTCCATGTGTCTGTACAGGCGGCTGCTTGAACAATATAACGATGGGATTGGACAAGCGGCTCTAGCTCGTCGAGCGACCTTACCCGTTTTTGGCCGCGGGGGGATTCGCATATGGCTCCCGCCCCAGGCGAGGCGGTGAGACGGAGCAATCCGCTCCCCCTTGCCCCGTCGTCTCGTTTCAAGTAAATACAGCCGTATTGATGGAGCCAAGAGTGAATATCAGCCAACGAACGGACCGGCGCCGTTGGCAGCAGGTGAGGCCAAAGACGGCGGTCCGTCTGCAGCGCGCGGCAAACGTCCGATTTGCGGAAAAAAGAGCGGTTGACGAGCGGGATGCCATGGGAGGCAAGCCGGGCGGCTGCTGTTTGAAACGGCTCACTTTGTTCTTCTTCCCGGCTTTTGACTCGGTTGTAGACGACGTCCGGCAACGGAGTGGACGATTCGACAAACCGTTCGAGCGCCGGGGCGAATACATAACCGGAGACCATATTCTCGCCAATGCCGGCCGCGGTGCTGACGATGGCGATGCCGCCATCAGCATGAAGCGAGCGGATGACGGTCTCCACCCATGGTTTCCTTCCGCCAAGCAAAGCCGAAATGGATGATTCGCTCACCAATATGCCGACAAGCGGCCCGACCCGCCCGTTTTGCTCGTTGACCGCAAAGGTAAGATCGGGGAGGGAGGCGGCGGCAAGCTCGCCGCGGCCTAACCGATAGAAGCCGTCCGGCCGCCTGCTCACCCATTCATTGGCGTCGCGCCGGTAACCGATCGTGATCATAGTCCAAACGCCTCTGGATCGATGATGGCCGTTTTGCTTAGATGGACCGCATAGGCAAGCGGCAGCAGCGCCGTCCGCTCATCAGCCTCCTTGAGGCCCGGGTGTTTAAAGATGGAGCGCCCCGGTTTGGAATTGGCTTCAAACATCCAAATGTTTCCCTGCTCATCTACCCCAAAATCAAAACCGATTTCGCCAATTAACGTGTCTGATGTTTCATCGAGGCAACGGCTAAGTGTCAAGGCGGCGTCGCGGAGGCGGGCGAGCACCGTTTCGCGCTTGGCGGTGTTTGGAAAAATTTCTTCCAATGTTTTGACCATGCCGCCGCTGTTCATATGGGTCGTAATGCTTCGCCGCCCGGCTATTTTGGCGGCGACGGCGCTTACTTGCCATTGGCCGTTTTCATTTTTGTTCGTATGGACGCGGAAATCTGTCGGCCGTCCGTTGATGGTGATGAGCGGGACGGCTTGCTGAATGACGTAACGATGAAGCGGGGCGTGGGTGAGCAAATGATGCCATAGCGCCATGGCGGTCGGAAACAGCGTTGTTTTCGTTTCGCCGTGTTCGTCACGAAAGCGGCATTCGTATGCATCCTTTTTTTTCACCAAATGGTAAATGCCGCGCCCGAGGCTGCCATCAGCCGGTTTCACATACGCTCCCGTATATCGGTTGAGAAACTGTTCGATCGTCTGCCGCGTGACATAGGCGGAGGTTTCCGGCAAATATGGCCGTGCGTCGCGATGGACGGCAAGCCGGCGGTACACCTCCCATTTATTGAAAAAGCGTCCGTTGAACACTGGAATGCCATAGGCGGTCTGCAGCGTTTTCGTCACGGTTTGGAACATGTCGTCATTTTCAATGCGCCGGTTCGGCAGGCGGTTGTAAATCACCGTCGGCAACGGAACCGTATGCCGTTCCCAACCGCGTTCCGTGTAAAAATAGCCGTTGACCGTTCCATGCTCCCAGTCGATATGAGGAAGGCCAAACAAGAAGGCGAACCCGCCGACTTGTTTTTCTTGCGCTAACAGTTTGGCGAAGAAAAAACTGCGCCCTCCGACCGGACGATGGGGCGACTTGGTAAATCCAGCAGTGAAAACGCCGACGAGCGGTCCGATATGGACGGCTTCGTCAGTCAAAAACACGTGCACCTTAGCGGCAAACGGGATCAACAGACGCTGGGCGACATCGCCGGCGACGATGATGCTGTCGGACGGTCCGGAAGATGAGATGATCGTGCATGGAGCGAGGAAGCTGCCAAAGGCAACGGCTGTTCGTCCGTCCGCTTTCAGTGAGGAGGGAAGGATAACTGTATTGGACTCGTTGTCATCAATGACCAATGGATAGATCATCGGTTGGCCACCTCGCTCGCCAAAAACCGGCAATACTGAAGCGGCGCTTCGTAAATATCGTTTTGCTGCTCTGGCGGAAGAAGGCTGATGATTTTCCTTCCCGGCTTGGAATTGACGTCCAAAATCCAAACCGCTCCGTTGTCAGCAACGCCGAGATCCAGACCGATTTCAAACAACGGACCGAGTTCATTGTCCATATAAGCCGGCAACGTACGGATGATCGTGTCAATGCCATCCAGCACTAAGATGCGTTTCGAAGAAGGAAGGTGGTCGAACCAGTCAGCGAACGGGCGCATGTCTGCACCAGCACGGAGATTGGCCACCCACGTTCCAGGGCGTCCGATGCGCACAGCCCGCACCCGTTCAACCCAGCGTCCGGTTTCATCTTTTTGCAGCAGAAAGCGAAAGTCGAACGGTTCTCTTGCCTCGGTGGAGAGGGAGAGAAGCGGTTGAAGCGCATAGCCGTCCCGGCGCTGCAAGGAAGCGACGAATTGTTCAAGTTCGTTTCGGCGGGTGATCACGGCCCGCTCTTGGCCGCACCCGTCTTGAACGGACAATGTCTTCCCTTTCTTCTGGATAATATAAATGCCGCGTCCGCCAGATCCGTGCACCGGTTTGGCGACGATGGCTTGTTCATGGCGAAGGAGATCAAGCACGTGATCGGCGCGCTCAAGACGGACGGTCGGCGGCACATATGCCGACAACAGCGGATGGGCGGAAAGCGTCTCATAGACGCTCCACTTGCCGGGCAGGCCATAGCCTAAAAACGTGACATCCGGGCGTTGCTTCAGCCAATGCATAATCGGTTTCGCTTTTTTGGAACGGTCGTCGTGGCCGTAAAAGCAACGGTCGTACAAAAACGGCGGAATGGGAAAGACGGCATCGGTCCATTCTCCACTTTTGTCATCAAAGACGACACCGCGGACATTTTCCGTTCGCGGGTCGATCGCCAGCGGCGAAAAACGGTATATGGAAATGCCATACTGATTGGCGCGGCGGGCTACCTCGGTGCAGTACGAGCTTTCCTGTTGCTCATCAAGGGTGACAAAACCGAGTGAAATCAATGTCGTTCACTCCTTTTCTTCCATCAATGTCAGGCAATAATCAATCACGGCTTTCGCGGATGGGCGCACCGTTTGTTGAGAAAACGTCATTTCCGCCTGTTTGGACGGTTTTGTATTCACTTCGATGATCCATGGCCGTCCATGGACGTCAATGGCCAGATCGACGCCAAACTCTCCATACAGTCCTTCCGCTTCCGAGGCGAGAACGGCGGCGGATTCCAGTGCGATTTCTTTCAGAAGCTGTTTCTGCTGGAACACGTCCGCTCTCGTATACCACTTCCGCAAGACATCATTGACTGCCATCAGTACTCCGCCGCGGGCAAGGTTCGCGACAAACTGCTCGGGAGGGGCCGCGCGGGCGACCGCTGACGTGACGCGCCAATCGTTGTGGCGGATGCGATGGCAAAGAAGGCGAAAATCGACAGGGCGGCCGTCAATCGTTTGAAGTTCAAGGCCTTGCTGGATGATCATCGGCGTCCGGATTTGTGGCTGCAAGGCAGAAACGGCCGCGGCAACCGAGCGGTATAGCGCCGATGACGAAGAGGTGGAACGGCGGAGACAAATTCCTTTATCGGTGCATTCAATGCGGAAAATCCCCCGCCCTTGGCTTCCGTGCACAGGCTTGAGAAAGACGGACGGGAAGGCGGCGAGAAACGCCTCGAGTGAGTCTTGGCCGTCCCACAGCGCCGTTTTCGGCAAGTACGGATGCAAGTACTCATGCCGCTCCAAATAACGGTGCACCTCCCATTTATGCAAAAAGCGGCGGTTGAACATCGCCCCGTCTTCCTCGTCAAGCCGGGCGAGCAGCTGCTGAAAGGCAGGCGCATATTCAGACTTGCGGGAGTGAAGGCGGTTGTAGACGACGTTCGCCCGCGGCACGCCCCCCTTGATCCATTCGCTGCCGGTTAACCGATATCCGGTGTGCTGCAAATAGAGTGACGGCGATGTGACATAAACAAAAAGGCTGTGCGTTTCTCCATATTTTACTAGTTCCTCACAAAAAAGGTGGATGGAGCCAAAAGAGGCCCGTTCCCGGTCTTCCTTTATTTCAGTCAATACGGCAACGGTTCGTTGGTTGCTCATCGCAGTCCCTCATTTGCGCATTTGTCAGGCAAGTTCTATAATGAACAATTAGGCAAACGTTTATATCGTATCGTATGATGAGAGCCGCTGTTTGGTGACAGCGGCGCGGATGAAAGGGGAAGGCGATGGGGACGTTCATTTATTTGTCGTTTATGGTGGCGGTTGGAGCGCTTATCGGCGGGGTGACGAATTTGATCGCCATTGTCATGTTGTTCCGCCCGCACGAGCCGATGTACTTGTTTGGGAAACGGCTACCGTTTACGCCCGGCTTGATTCCAAAACGGAGGCGGGAACTGGCGGAACAGCTTGGGAAAACGGTTGTCGAGCATTTGGTGACGCCGGAAGGGCTCCGGCGTAAGCTCAACGATTCAGCCTTCATGGCGGAGGTGGTTGAGGAAGGACGGAAGTGGCTGAAACGGTGGCTGGCGCGCCGGGAGACGCCGGCGCAGTTGCTTGAGCGTCTCGGCATTCGTTCTCCGGATGAGCGTCTTGAGGCGTTGGCGGCCGGACAAGCCGCGCAGGCGTATGAGCGATGGAGCCAAACGTGGCGCACGCGGCCGATTTGCGATATACTGCCGCTTGAGTTGAAAGAAACGATGGAAGCGCGCATCGAGCAGCTGGCCGGTTACTTGGCCGACCGGGCGCTCGAGTATTTCAGCAGCGCGGAAGGAAAACAACAGCTTTCCGGCATGATCCAACGCTTTTTTCAAGAGCGGGGAATGGTCGGGGGCGTGCTGCAAATGCTGCTTGGCAATGTCAATTTAGTGGATAAAGTGCAGCCGGAAATCGGCAAATTTTTGCGCCATGCCGGCACAAGGGCGGCGATCGCTCGCCTCCTTTGGACAGAATGGAACAAATGGATTGACTATCCGCTGGCAACGGTGGAGGAGATGGTCGGACGAAGACGCATGAGCGAGGCGGTGCAGGCCGCAGCCCGCGGCCTCGTCCGGGGAAGCGGCTGGCTGCACCGCCCGCTCGCCGATCTTCTTGCGCCATATGAACAGGACGTACTCGACCGGTTCGTTCCGCAGGCGGTTGCCGCTGCTGTCCGCCTGCTCGGCGATCAGATGGAGTCGGTTGTGGCGAAGCTTGGATTGGCAGATGTCGTTCGTGATCAAGTCGAATCGTTTTCGCTCCGAAGGCTGGAGGCGATCATTTTGGCCATCGCCCGACGCGAGCTGAAGATGATCACCTATTTAGGCGCTGTGCTTGGCGCAATAATCGGCGCCGTCCAGGGCATGATCGGCCTATGGTTGTAGCAGCGAGTCAGTTGTAGCAGCGAGTCATATGACCGCCGACTGGCGCATACGCTAGAACGTAAACGATATTGAAGTGGGAGGCTTCTTCTTATGTCCGAATCTCTTCGTGCGCTCGCAAGACAGCTTGAACAGGCGATCTGGGCGAGCGAGCCGTTTCAGCAGCTGAAACAGGCGTACGATCATGTCCGACACGACGACACCGCCTATCGGCTATTTGCTAACTTCCGTGACATTCAGCTTCGGCTACACGAAAAACAAATGCGTGGAGCCGCTATTTTGCCGGATGAAATTGAACAGGCGCAAAAGGCGATGGCGCTTGCCCAGCAAAATGAGAAACTGGCCCGTCTGATGGCGCTCGAGCAGCAAATGAGCATGACGATCGCGGAAGTGCAACAAATCGCCATGAAGCCGCTTGAAGAGCTGCATCGTTCATTTATGGAAGGAAGGTAGGAAAAACACCCGGTCGGGTGTTCTTTTTTTGCCCGTTTCGTCATAGTCATAAAAATGATAAGGAATGCAAAGCCGCCCCCAGCTTGCTGGCGGCGGCAAGAGAGGTTGAGACGGACAAAAGGGGGAGACAGCCGTGTATAAGCTGTTGGCACTCAACATTGACGGAACGATTTTAAAAAACAACGGCCGCCTGCCGCGCGAAACAAAAGAGGCGGTCGACTATGTGAAGAAAAAAGGAGTTTATGTTACGTTAATCACGAGCCGCAATTTGCTTTCCGCCCGCAAAGTGGCGAAAGCGCTGCGGCTTGATGGGATGCTCATTGCATTCCAAGGAGCGATGATTGCCAGAACGCTTGATGATAGGCTGTTTGACGCCGTGATCCCTGAGGAGCGGACGTTTAATATCGTGCAAATTTTGGAAAATTTCAACTGCAACATCCGCCTCATGCATGAGCGGTATTCGCTCGGCAATCGGAAGAAAGTGAAGAAAAACCTTGTCGTGCAAACGGTTCTCTCCTCAAGCGACCCGTTTTTCTATCCGACTCAATTTGTCGATTCACTTGGCGATGTGCTGATCGACGAACCGATCGCTGTGCCGAAAATTGATGTATATTTTGCTACAGACGAACAGAGGGATGCAGCGGCCGCTTTATTGACGAAATCGATTCCGTCCATTGATATGATTATGCAGCCAAACGGAAAAATGGAAATTGTCCCGCAAGGAGTGTCTAAACTAGCGGGGTTGCGCCGGCTGGCTCAACATATCGGCGTGTCGTTGAAAGAAACGGTTGTCATTGGCGACGGCCTTGACGATTTGCCGGCGATTGAAGCGGCTGGGCTCGGCGTCGCCATGGGGAACGCGCCGCTTGAGGTGAAGCGGGCGGCCGACTGGGTGACGCGTTCGAACGAACAGCTCGGCGTCGCCTACATGGTGAAAGAACATTTCCGCAAGCAGCAGCGAATCGAGTTTTTGCAAAAACTCAAAACGAAACAGTAAGAGGCTTGAGCGGGGAGCGAACCGTGAGCGGACAACTGGCGCTTGCCGTTTTCACGAAAATCATAAAAATGAGGCCGGAGCGAATGTCCGGCTTTTTTTTTTAATCTAGTTGGCCGGGAGAGAGTCATTTCCATAAAGTCGGCGGCAAAGGTGCATTCTTCCGCTTGACGAAGGAAACAGCCGTTCAGTACACTGAAAGAAGTTTGAAAGAAAAGGTGATGAACGTGCGGATCGAAATTCAAGGACTGCCGCATCCGGAACGGTTTCAGCGCCCGCTTGAGGTGATGACCGAGCTGTTCTTCGAAGCGCCGGAGCTGTTGCTCGTGCCGCTTCCCGAGGCCGATATGGCCGTTATGTTTTCCGTCAAGAAAGACGGGGGCATCGCTGTTTCGGGGACGCTGCTTGACAAGACGTCGGGGCGCGTGGAGGAAGTAAGTCATGAATGCAGCACGCCGGCGGATGCTGACGGGAAAACGTACGAAAAACAGCTGAAAAACGCCGTTTTGCATGTCTATTTGACGTTGCTTGAGCGTTCTACCGGCCTCATTCAGCCGTGGGGCGTGCTGACCGGCGTCCGCCCGGTCAAGCTGCTTCATCAGCTTTTGCGCTCAGGCCTTTCGAAAGAAGAGGCGCATCGGAAGCTGGCCGAGGAGTACTTGGTGACTAAGGAGAAAATCGAACTAATGCAGGCGATCGTGGATCGCCAGCTCACGGTCGTGCCGGATTTATACGATTTGGCTCATGAAGTGAGCATTTATATCGGTATTCCGTTTTGCCCGACGAAATGCGCGTATTGCACATTTCCAGCGTACGCCATCAACGGCCGCCAAGGGTCGGTCGACGCCTTTTTGGCCGGCCTTCATTACGAAATGGAAGCAGTCGGCCGCTTTTTGCGCGAGCGCGGCATTCGCATTACGACGATCTACTACGGCGGCGGGACGCCGACGAGCATTACGGTCGACGAGATGGACCGGTTATACGCTCATATGTATGACGTATTTCCAGACGTCGACCGCGTCCGCGAAATCACGGTCGAAGCCGGGCGTCCGGATACGATTACGCCGGAGAAGCTCGAAGTGTTGAAAAAGTGGCGGATCGACCGCATCAGCATTAACCCGCAATCCTACATTCAGGAGACGTTAAAAGCGATCGGGCGCCATCATACGGTCGAAGAGACGATCAACAAGTTTCATTTAGCAAGGCAAATGGGTATGAACAACATTAATATGGATTTAATCATCGGACTGCCCGGCGAGGGTCTGGCGGAATTTACGCATACGCTCGCCGAGACGGAGCGGCTCATGCCGGAATCGCTCACCATCCACACGCTGTCATTTAAACGGGCGTCGGAAATGACGAAAAACAAACAAAAGTACAAAGTCGCCAGCCGCGAGGAAGTGCAGGCGATGATGAAGGCGGCCCAGGAGTGGACAAAGGAGCACGGTTATGTCCCATATTACTTGTACCGACAAAAAAACATTCTCGGCAACTTGGAAAACGTCGGCTACGCCTTGCCGGGGCACGAGAGCCTATACAACATTATGATCATGGAAGAACAGCAGTCGATCATCGGCCTTGGCTGCGGGGCGTCAAGCAAATTCGTCGATCCGAAAACGCGGAACATCACCCGCCAGGCGAATCCAAAAGAGCCGAAAGTGTACAACGAACATTTCGCCGAATATACGGAAGAGAAAATCAATATATTAAAGGGAATATTTGGATAAATAACAACACCCCGGGAACAACCCCGGGGTATTTTGATTAGCGGTGAAATAAAATGAGCTTGCCGCTGGCATTGACGCAACGGTGTGTTTTGTCCCAACAGCCGCGCTCACGCAATTTTTGCTCGCCGATTTTTTTCGCTTCTTCATCATTGGCGGCTTCAAACGTTTCATCAAGCAATTTTTCCCCGTCGCGCTCAAACGCGGTCAACGTATACGTCGGCATGTCACCATCTCCTTTCTCTGAATCATCATTCATTTCTCTTTCGTTTAGAGGTTGGATCGGCAAATTCCTGCTTTTATCTGAAACTTTTTTTTAGATGGCACGTTTTAATAGTGTGAGTGGAAAATTTGTTTTGTGTTGGGGGAATGTGGATGAGTTTGGAGATCATTGAGGTGACGAAACGGTTTGGCCAGACGACGGCCGTCGACCATTTGACATTGACGGTTCCAGAAGGGGAGATGTTCGGGCTGCTTGGGGCGAATGGAGCGGGAAAAACGACGACCTTTCGCATGATTTTAGGCCTTCTGCTCCCGACGGAAGGGGTGATCCGTTGGCAAGGCGAACCGATTGATGACTCGAAAAGCCATCTGATCGGCTATTTGCCGGAAGAGCGCGGGTTGTACCCGAAGCTGAACGTGCAAGAGCAGCTTCTGTATTTAGGGCGGTTGCGCGGAATGAAAAAGACGGATCTTCTTCCGGAAATCGACCGCTGGCTTGAGCGCTTCCATATCCGCGATTACGCCAACAAGCGGGTGGAGGAGCTGTCGAAAGGCAACCAGCAAAAAATCCAGTTTATCGCTGCTGTGCTTCATCGACCGAAGCTATTAATCTTGGATGAGCCATTCAGCGGCCTTGATCCGGTGAACGTGGAACTGTTGAAAGAAGCGGTGCTTGATTTAAAACGGAACGGCACAACCATCGTCTTCTCAAGCCATCGGATGGAGCATGTCGAAGAGCTGTGCGAACATGTCTGCATTTTGCGCCGCGGCCGCGCGGTGGTGGCGGGAGCGCTGCGTGAACTGAAACGTTCGTTTGGCAAGCAAATTCTTATCATTCAAGGAGACGGACCGTTTGAACAATTGGCGCGGTTTCCTGGTGTTTTGCAGTGGAAGCGGACGGCGGAAGGGGTGCGGCTGCAAATCGCCAATGAGGAGACGGCGCAAGCGATACTCGGTCATATAGCAGGAAAATTCGCGGTTCGTCTGTTTGCCTTGGAGGAACCGTCTCTGAATGATATCTTTATTGAAAAAGTAGGTGCGGCGTATGAATAAGTTTTTCCTTGTGGCGGTACATACGTATCAGACGAAGCTGAAGGCGAAAGCATTTTTGGTGACCACTGCCATCACTTGCCTGTTGATCATCGGGGTGGCCAACATTCAGCCGATCATTGAGTTTTTCACCGGTGATGAAAAGCCTCATGTCGCGGTCATTGACCGCACGGGATCTTTGTACGGTCCGCTTGCGAAGCAGGCAAACCATAATCAAATCGCGTTGACGAAAATTACGGATATGGAAAACGAAGCGAAAGAAGCGGTCAAAGAAGGCAAATGGGACGGATTGCTCGTCTTGTCGATGGATGCGAAAGGATTGCCGGCAGCGGTGTATTATGCCAATACGATTGTGGACAATCAGACGCCTGAGGAGTTGGAACGAGCGCTAAGCCAGCTGAAAACAGCACTTTCAGCCGCTAAGCTCGGCCTGACGGATGAACAAATGGCAGAGCTTTCCAAACCGGTTCCGTTCCAAAAGGTGGCATTGGAAAAAAACGCGAAGACGGAAGAGGAGTTGAACCAAGCGCGCTCTCTCGTTTATGTCCTTCTGTTCGCGATGTATATGTTTGTTTTGATGTATGGAGGAATGATTGCGACGGAGGTGGCGACGGAAAAATCGTCGCGCGTGATGGAAATTTTAGTGTCAAGCGTCCCGCCGGTCCAACAGCTGTTTGGCAAAATCATCGGCGTTGCTCTTGTGAGCTTGACGCAATTTTTCGTTTTTTTCGCCGTCGCTTTCGCCGCGTTAAAAACGAGCGGACAGGAAGTGTGGCGTTTCCTCGGATTGGATCACCTGCCGGCCTCGATCTTTGTG
Organism: Geobacillus sp.; assembly: GCF_017515625.1. Classification (NCBI taxonomy): domain Bacteria; kingdom Bacillati; phylum Bacillota; class Bacilli; order Caryophanales; family Anoxybacillaceae; genus Geobacillus; species Geobacillus sp. The sequence continues at coordinate 4,517 of NZ_JAFWFM010000213.1, read as the reverse complement.
TATGCACTCGTTTTTTTCTTGCTCGGTTACCTCTTGTACGCGGTGCTGTTTGCCGTGCTCGGTTCGCTCGTCAGCCGGGTCGAAGATGTACAGCCGGCGATTACGCCGGTCATGATGTTGGTTGTCGCTGCCTTTATGATCGCGATGTTTGGCTTGAATGCGCCAGAGTCGGCGTTCGTGACCGGCGCCTCGTTTGTTCCCTTTTTCGCTCCGATGCTCATGTTTTTGCGCATCGGCCTCGTTTCCGTGCCGGGGTGGGAAGTGGCGCTTTGCCTTGTGCTTTTAGCGGCGACGATTGCCTTGCTGATCTATTTTGGCGCCAAAGTGTACCGAGGCGGCGTGCTGATGTATGGACGAATGAACATTTTCAAGGATATAAAACAGGCCATCCAGCTGACAAAAAAATAAACAGTGGACGGGCCGTTTGGGCTAATGTTCCCTTGCCGTTTCGGCAAGGCTTTCTTTTTGCCCTTTGCCCGTTATGATATACTAGAAAATACGTACAGAGAAACGGAGGAGAACGAAGTGGCGAAAGGCATCATCCATTATGAGGTTGGGGAACAAGTTGATCTCTTTTTGCTCATCAAATCCGCAACGAAAGGCATCGCCAGCAATGGCAAGCCGTTCTTAACGTTGATTTTGCAAGATAAAAGCGGCGACATTGAAGCGAAACTGTGGGATGTCTCGCCAGATGATGAAGAGCGGTATGTGCCGGAGTGCATCGTCAAAGTGGCGGGAGACATCCATAACTACCGTGGCAAATTGCAGTTGCGCATCCGTTCGATCCGTCCTGCTCATCCGGGCGATGCGGTGCGCATCGATGACTTTTTGGAGACGGCTCCGCTCGGGCGCGAGGAAATGAAGGCGAAAGTCATGGAATACATATTTGCGATGGAAAATCCAAACATCCAGCGCATTACCCGCTATTTGTTGAAAAAATACGAAAAGGCGTTTTTTGAGTACCCAGCGGCGACGAAAAACCATCATGAATTCATCTCCGGACTGGCGTACCACGTCGTGTCGATGCTTGAACTCGCCAAGGCGCTCGTCCATCTCTATCCGTCGCTCAATAAAGATTTGCTTTATGCCGGCGTCATTTTGCATGACCTTGGCAAAGTGATGGAATTATCTGGTCCGGTATCGACGGTGTATACGCTGGAAGGAAATTTGCTCGGACACATTTCGATCATGGTGAGCGAGATCAGCAAGGCGGCGGAACAGCTCGGCATTCAAGGTGAGGAAGTCGTCATTTTGCAGCATCTTGTGCTCGCGCATCATGGCAAGGCGGAATGGGGCAGCCCGAAGCCGCCGCTTGTCAAAGAAGCCGAGGTGCTTCATTACATTGACAATTTGGATGCGAAAATTACGATGATCGACCGTGCGCTTGAGAAAGTAAAACCAGGTGAATTCACCGAACGCGTCTTTGCCCTTGACAATCGCTCGTTTTACAAGCCGGTGTTTTTATCTGTTTCAAAGCCAAAAAATGCGGGTAGTAAAGAGTAGGGGGGCGGATCAAGGGAGGGATGGATCATGATCGAACCGATCATTGAAATCGTCCCGACATCCCAGCACGAACAGGCGAAAGAAACGTTGAGCGAACTGCGCCGACAGTGGAAGAAAACGAAGAAGAAAACAAAGAAGAAGCGAAACGAAGCATAAGCGTTGTCCCGAGGAAAGAGGCGGTGTCCCCGCCTCTTTCTTCATGCATACAGCTGGCCGTTCACGCGTATAGTGTAGTAAGACAAGCGTACAAGGAGGGGATGGCGATGTTCAGTTTGCCATGGTGGATTTATTTGGTCGTGGCCGGCATTATTTTCAGCGGCTACATGACTGTAAAAACAGCGGCGCGCGAGCGGGAAATCGACGAGGCGTTTATAGAAAAAGAAGGCGAAATTTATATGGAGCGCATCCGTCAAGAACGGGAGCGGCGGAAGCAAGCGAAGTCCTTGCAATAGCCAAGGGCTTTCTTTTTTTGATTTTTGAAAACGATTTTTTCAAAAAATTCTCTTTCTTTTTTTTTTTGAATCGTGTTAGGATAGTAATATCAACGGACTACCAGGAGGCAAAGTGAGGGATAACAATGAAACGCGCGTACAACTTCAACGCTGGCCCGTCCGCGCTTCCGCTTCCGGTGCTTGAGCGGGCGCAAAAAGAGCTGCTTAATTTTCAAAACACCGGCATGTCGGTGATGGAATTAAGCCACCGAAGCAAGGAATACGAGGCGGTGCACAATGCGGCGAAAGAGCGGCTCAAGCGACTTCTAAATGTGCCGGACGGGTATGACGTTTTATTTTTGCAAGGCGGGGCGAGCTTGCAGTTTTCGATGGTACCGATGAACCTCCTCACGGAAGGGAAAATCGGCTGTTATGTGCTGACCGGGGCGTGGTCGGAGAAAGCGCTGAAAGAAGCGCAAAAAATCGGTTTGACAACGGTTGTCGCGTCGAGCAAAGAAGCGAACTACACGTATATTCCGCCGCTCGATGATGTGAAATGGCCGAAAAACGCCGCCTATGTCCATATTACGTCCAACAACACGATCTTCGGTACTCAATGGAAGGAATTTCCGGACACGCCGGTTGACCTGGTCGCGGATATGTCGAGCGATATTTTAAGCCGTCCGTTCGATGTCAGTCAATTTGCCCTCATTTACGCCGGGGCGCAGAAAAATCTCGGCCCGTCAGGAGTCACGGTTGTCATTCTCCGCAACGATTTGCTGGAGCGCATTCCGGACGGGCTGCCGACGATGCTTGATTACCGAACGCACCAGAAGAGCAATTCGCTGTACAACACGCCGCCGACGTTTGCGATTTACATGCTGTCGCTCGTGCTCGAATGGGTCGAAGAGCAAGGCGGTGTGGCGGCGATGGAAGAGCGCAACCAGCAAAAGGCGGCCATGCTGTATGAGGCGATTGATGAAAGCGGCGGCTTTTACAAACCGCACGCCGAAAAGGGGAGCCGTTCGCTCATGAACGTCACCTTTACGCTTCCAAATGAGGAGCTGACGAAAACATTCCTCGCCGAGGCGAAAGAACGCGGGTTTGTCGGGCTCGGCGGGCACCGATCGGTCGGCGGCTGCCGGGCGTCGATTTACAATGCGGTGCCGCTTGAGGCGTGCGAAGCGCTCGCATCGTTTATGAACGATTTTCGCCGCCGCTTTGCCTGAAACTTTCTTCTTCACTTTTGTATTGCAAAGTGATATAATAATAGAAAATTCTCGAGCATGAGAATAGATGAGAATAGATGAGGAGAGATGAGCATGAATGCCAGAACATTAGTATTGATGGCGCTGTTAGTCGGAATCGGAGCCGTGTTGCACGCCGCCATTCCGGGGTTGTTTTTCGGAATGAAGCCGGATATGATGCTGGCGATGATGGTGTTGGCGATTTTGCTGTTTCCAAACGTCAAGGCAGCCGGTCTTGTCGGCGTCGCCACCGGGTTGATTTCCGCCATGACAACGACATTTCCGGGCGGGCAGCTTCCGAATATGATCGACAAAATCATCACGGCCTTCGTCGTCTTTGCCCTGATCTTTGCGGTGAAAAAGTACAGCCAGACAGTGGCCGGGGCGGCGGTGCTGGCGGCTGTCGGCACCGTCATTTCCGGGTCGGTGTTTTTAACCGCGGCTCTCCTTATTGTTGGGTTGCCGGGTGGAACGACCTTTTCCGCGCTGTTTGTCACGATTGTGCTGCCAACCGCGGCGTTAAATGCGGTGGCCATGGCCATTATCTATCCGATTGCGGCGTCCATCTTCCGGCGGATGAACGTCACAGCACACGTGTAAACGGCAAAAACCCGATCATGACTGGTCGGGTTTTTTACTATCAAACAGGCGGAACGATGCTGGTTTGCAGCTCCTTCCCTGCCTTTATTTATTTGAAAATTCAAACAAACGCTAAGCGTAGCTGAGAAGCCAGGCGGCAAACAGACAAAGCGATGCTATTCCAATATAGCGCAAAGCTTGCTCTTTGAGCAGCGCCTTTGGCGGGTACGCCCGCGCTTTCCATAAAGAAAAGAAAGTGTTTATAAAAAGACAGAAAAATACGAATCCGATTGCGGTAAGCATCCATTGTATATACATCATTGCGTTTTCCCTCCTGTATGCGGCAGTCTCCTTAGGCTTATTACTATGAATATGCAAAAAAAATCATAAAAATAAATATTTTTGTCTTTATTCTTTTTTGTTTTATTGATATAATAGGAAATAAAAAATACGGTGAGGGAAAGAGTGGGTGGAACGATGAAGGGGACAGAACAGCATTATTCCGTTAAAGAGGCAATGCTATTTAGCCAACGGATCGCCCAGCTGAGCAAGGCGCTATGGAAATCGATTGAAAAAGACTGGCAGCAATGGATCAAGCCATTCGATTTGAACATTACCTGAATCCGTGACAGCAGCTCATCAAAAGCACCGGAAAACGTAATCATATCAAGGGTTTAGCCCAGTTTCGGATGTTCACTTATTGAGTGAAAAGCAAAAAGTGTGATATTTGTTGATTTATCAAGCTTTCTCAGCAGTT
>NZ_JAFWFM010000212.1:0-5610 GCF_017515625.1 Geobacillus sp. | reverse complement strand
TTCGTTCCGAAGGTGTCCGTTCTAGCCATATTCTATCCTATTCGTTGGCTAACGCCAACCGAAATTCATCTCCCACTTTCACTGGTGCTGGCGCACCTTCACGTTTAGAAGTAGGAGACTTCTTTCGGAGGGAAGTTAAATTGCATCTATTAAGGCGGAGGACAAAAAGCGATTTCCTTTTGGAGTGAAAAGAAGAACTGCTTTTGAGGTTTCTCCATGTTAAAACGTATGTTCTGTCAATCACCGGCCTTCGCAGCGAATCCGCTTCCTCCGTTCAAACGCCAAAGCTTGCCTGGTCACAGCCGGCACCGCCCCAGGCCCGCGAAAGCGCAGATTGGGACTCCTATCGCCCGCACCAACCGCCTCTTGAAAAAAATTCCTTCATTACCGACGCGAACGCGGCGGCGCTGATAGAAGCATCTCCCCGTACTGCCGCATTTGTTCCCCGACCGTGCATTGCTGGATGCAAAACGATTGGGCGTACGTTTTGCCGTACTCTTTCCGGAACGTGCTTTTTAAAAAGCAGCCATCGCAGTACGTTTCCTCCAGCCAAGCGATTTGGTCCAATATTTCTTTGCGTCGGTTCCGCTTCTTTCCCATACGACCTTACCCTTTCCCTGTCAATTCCGTTCGGCTTGTGATGATCTGCCCTTCAAGCGCCTGGCGGGCGAGCGAATCCGCCTCTTTATTTTGTTTGCGCGAAATCGGCTCGTACGCCGGTTCGATGTGAAGCTCGCGCATTTTCGCTTCAATGCGGTCAAGCCAGATGTTGAAATCATCCTCAAAACACGGCCAATCGCCGGACAGCTGCTTTAACACGACGTGGGAGTCGCCGCGGAACATCACCGGCAAATGATGGACGCCAAGTTCCTCGAGCAGCTGCATGACAAACCAAAACGCCGCATACTCTGCCTCATTATTGGATTTGATTTCGCCGAGCCGGCGGTTGGCGCGCAACCGGTAGCGATGATCGTTTTGCTTATAGTATACGACTGCGCCGGCGCCGCCTTGGGACGTCTCATGGTCAAAGCCGCCGTCGAAATACACAACGATCTCATGCGGCTCGCCGGCGATCTCCTCAAGCAGCTTTTGCAGCTCTTTTTTTGACCACACCGTGCCGTTTCGATCGACGAACTCCACTGTTTTCGTTCGCCCGGTTTTTGCAAAATCATCCGCCAAAGCGAGCGCCTTTTTGGCATCGACCCAATCGGAGACAAGAAACGCCTCTTGTTTTTTCGGCGTGATATACGTCCAGTGGATTTGTACGTCCAACGCATTATCACCCTTCCGCGTGGCGATGATCGGAGCTGGTTTTTATTTTACCACACTTGCGCCCTTGTTCATTACCTAATATTATGCGCAATTTCTTCTTGTATCAACCATTTTGCCGCAGGCGCCCATCTTTTTTCCAAAATATCTATCTTTTTCGGCCTACTTGTGGTACACTAGCGGCTAGCACCCAAAATGAGATGAGGCGCAAGCATATGAAGAGGGAGGATTCGAATTGAAGCGTCAAACCATAGCCGATCTGAGTCTGCTCATGGTGACGTTCGTCTGGGGGGCGACGTTCGTCGTCGTCCAAAATGCCATTTCGTTTTTGGAGCCGTTGTCGTTTAACGCCGTTCGCTTCAGTTTGGCCGGCTTGTTGCTTCTCGCTTGGATGGCTACCGCTTCCCGCCCACTCTTCGGCCAGTTGTCATGGCGAGTCATCGGCGCTGGAGCGTGGATGGGGCTATGGCTGTTTTGCGGCTACGCATTCCAAACGATCGGACTGTTGTATACCACTTCCTCGAAAGCTGGCTTTATTACCGGACTGAGCGTTGTGCTCGTTCCATTGTTTTCCTTTTTGATTTTAAAGCAAAAACCGTCTGTGAATGCGGTCGTTGGAGCGGCACTTGCCGCGTTCGGCCTATATTGGCTGACAGGGGGAGCGGAGCTGTCGTTCAATCAGGGCGATTTCTTTGTCTTTCTTTGTGCTGTTTCCTTTGCCATGCACATTATTGTTACCGGCCGCTATTCCTCTCAGCATTCGACGATGCTGTTGACCATGGTGCAAATTTTTGCCGTCGGCATCCTCTGTTTCTTCTTTGCCTTTTGGTTTGAAGACGCCGCGCAAATGTGGAATATGGCGGTGCTCCGCCGCCCGGAAGTATGGGGGGCGCTCGCTGTGACATCGTTGTTGGCGACGACCGCGGCGTTTCTCATCCAAACGGCGGTGCAAAAATATACGACTCCCGCCCATGTCGCGCTGATTTTCGCCATGGAGCCGGTGTTCGCCGCTTTGACCGCCTACCTTTGGGCTGGAGAGCGGCTGTCGCCATCGGCCTGGCTTGGCGGCGCTGCGATTTTGGCCGGCATGATTTTCGCCGAACTGCCAAGCATGCGCCTCTGGGGCAGACGGTGGCGGGAAAAGCGGAACATCCCATCGTAGCCGCAACGATTGCTCTTAGCGAAAAACAGTGAAGCTTTCCTCCTTTGATTATATTTTGACCAAGGGCGGCCATACTATCCGTAAAGAGCGGAGGTGAGAGCAATGACCAAAAACGGCGGCCGAAACCGCGGCACGAAGGCGCCGGGCGTCAACCCGCAAGGCTTTGGCCAAGACGGAACGTTCACCCCGGATCCAAAAAGCAAGCTTGAGAACGCAGCGAAAAAGCTCAACACAAAATAAAAGCAGGCTTCCCGATATGGGAGCCTGCTTTTTGTCGTTATTGTTTCACTTTCGCCAATTTTTCGCGCAACACCATTTGCAAAATGCCGCCGTGGCGATAGTAGTCGATTTCGACTTCGCTGTCAAAGCGGACGATGACCTCAAATTCTTTCTTCTCACCCGTATCCGGGTTCGTTGCCGTCACTTTGACGAGATCGCGCGGTTTGACGTTTTCATCGATGTGAATGTCGAACACTTCTTTACCCGTCAAGCCGAGCGTCTCCGCATTTTCGCCTTCTTTAAATTGCAGCGGCAGGACGCCCATCAAAACGAGGTTCGAGCGGTGGATGCGCTCAAAGCTTTCGGCGATGACCGTTTTAATGCCGAGCAAGAACGTCCCTTTCGCCGCCCAGTCGCGCGAGCTGCCCATGCCGTAGTCTTTGCCGGCGATGACGACAAGCCCAGTGCCGTCTTGTTTGTATCTCATGCACGCATCGTACATCGACATCACTTCGCCGGTCGGCCAGTACGTCGTATAGCCGCCTTCCGTGCCCGGCGCGATTTGGTTGCGGATGCGGATGTTCGCAAACGTGCCGCGCATCATCACTTCATGGTTGCCGCGCCGCGAACCGTACGAGTTGAAATCTTTCGGCTCGACGCCTTTTGAAATCAAATATTGACCTGCCGGCGTGTTTTTGCCGATCGACCCAGCTGGCGAGATGTGGTCGGTCGTGACCGAGTCGCCGAACTTGCCGACGACGCGCAAGCCGGTGAGCGGTTCAACTTTGCGCACATCCGGCGACAAGCCTTCAAAGAACGGCGGATTTTGAATGTACGTCGAGTTTTCATCCCATTGATAGAGCGGTTCGTCCGTCGTTTCGATCGCATTCCAACGCGGGTTTCCGTCGAACACGCGCTCATATTCATTGCGGAACAGTTCCGGATCGACCGCCTGTTTGACGACGTCTTTCACTTCTTCCATCGACGGCCAAATGTCGCGGAAATAGACGTCGTTTCCGTCTTTGTCTTTGCCAATCGGCTCGTTAAGCAAGTCAATGTCGACCGTGCCGGCGAGCGCATAGGCGACAACAAGCGGCGGCGATGCCAAATAGTTGCCTTTGACAAGCGGGTGGATGCGGCCTTCAAAGTTCCGGTTGCCGGACAAGACGCTTGTGACAAGCAAGTCGCTTTCCGCAAGCGCTTTTTCAAGCTCCGGCGCAAGCGGACCTGAGTTGCCGATGCATGTCGTGCAGCCGTAGCCGACGATGTTGAAGCCGAGCTGCTCAAGATACGGAAGCAAGCCCGAATCGCGCAAATAGCCGGTGACGACTTTCGAGCCCGGCGCAAGCGACGTTTTCACGTATTTCGGCACTTGCAAGCCTTTCTCGACCGCTTTTTTCGCCACTAAGCCGGCGGCGACGAGAACGTACGGGTTGGATGTATTGGTACAGCTCGTGATCGCCGCGATGACGACCGCACCCGTTTTCAATTTCACTTGTTCGCCGTTTAACTCGACCGTAATTTCCCGCTCCAAATCCGCTTCCGTCAAACCAAAGCCTTGGTTGCCTTGCGGCGCTTTCACCGCATCGCGGAACGACTGTTTCATTTTCGAGAGCGGAATCAAGTCTTGCGGCCGTTTCGGGCCAGACAAATTCGTTTCAATTTCCGACAAGTTGATTTCCACAACATCCGTAAACACCGGCTCCGGTGCATCCGGCGTGTAGAACAGACCGTTCGCTTTGCAATACGCTTCGACGACTTGAACGTGATGTTCGTCGCGGCCGGTCAAACGCAAGTAGTCAAGCGCTTCGGCGTCAACCGGGAAGAAGCCGCACGTCGCCCCGTATTCCGGCGCCATGTTGGCGATCGTCGCCCGGTCGGCAAGCGGCAAAGTCGCCACTCCTGGTCCGAAAAATTCAACGAATTTGCCGACGACGCCTTTTTTCCGCAGCACTTGCGTCACCTTAAGCGCCAGGTCAGTCGCCGTCGCTCCGTCCGGCAGCTTGCCTGTCAAACGGACGCCGATGACTTCCGGAACCGGGAAATACGACGGCTGGCCGAGCATGCCGGCTTCCGCTTCAATACCGCCGACTCCCCAACCGAGGACGCCGAGGCCGTTGATCATCGTCGTATGCGAGTCCGTGCCGACAAGCGTATCCGGGAACGCCTCGTACTCGCCGTTCTCCCCTTCGACCGCGTGAACGACGCTTGCCAAATATTCCAAGTTTACTTGGTGGACGATCCCCGTTGCCGGCGGAACGGCACGATAGTTGTTAAACGCTTTTTGCGCCCATTTCAAAAACTTGTACCGTTCGGCGTTCCGTTTGAATTCCAAATCCATGTTGTACTCCAGCGCATCGTCTGACCCGTAGCGGTCGACTTGCACCGAGTGGTCGATGACGAGATCGACCGGAATTTCCGGGTTGATTTCGTACGGGTCGCCGCCTAGATCCGCCATCGCTTTGCGCATCGAAGCCAAATCAACGACAGCCGGCACGCCCGTGAAGTCTTGCAAAATGACGCGCGACGGCTTAAACGGCACGTCGATGTCCTTCATCTCGGGCGTTCCCCATTTCGCCAAGTTTTCGACGTGCTCTTTCGTAATGACGCGCCCGTCGACTTGGCGGAGCACCGATTCAAGCAACACTTTGATCGAGTACGGCAGGCGGCTCACCTGGCCGATTCCCGCTTTTTCAAGCGCTTGCAAATGGTAATAATTGTATTTTTTACCGTTGACTTCGAATGAAGAACGGGCGTTGAACACATCTTGTTTCGCCATATGTATAACCCCCTTCACTTCACAATAATACTATACTATTTTTTCGCACAAAAGTCGAAAAAATAGCATGAATTCTCCCAATCCCCATAAAGTTCGGCACGACTTCACGAGTGTTGATTATCCAAAATTATACATACGACTTCCATAAATTTGGGCATACTCAAACAAAGCAGCGGCCATC
>NZ_JAFWFM010000211.1:0-5680 GCF_017515625.1 Geobacillus sp. | reverse complement strand
TCTTTAAGCGAGTCGTTGTTCGGTCTTCCGTCACGCCTTAGCGTGACGGAGGCAAGCCTACGGCTTGCCTTCGACAGTCAAAAATGGATGAGCCACTTTTCCGTCAAGGATATGTTAAACGATTTCGTTGCATCTATATAGCTGATGAAGGAGGGTGCTTTGGCATGGAAAAGCAAGAAAAGCCGGTTCGTATTTTGGTGGTGGATGATGAGGAGCGCATCCGCCGGCTGTTGAGAATGTATTTGGAGCGGGAAAACTATGTGATCGACGAGGCCGGCGACGGCAATGAAGCGTTGGAGAAGGCGTTGACCAACGACTACGATGTTATATTGCTGGATTTGATGCTGCCGGGCAAAGACGGCATTGACGTCTGCAAAGAAATTCGCGAGCAAAAAACGACGCCGATCATTATGCTGACGGCCAAAGGCGAGGAGTCGAACCGCGTTCAAGGATTTGAAGTCGGCACGGACGACTATATTGTCAAGCCGTTCAGCCCGCGCGAAGTCGTGCTGCGCGTAAAAGCGCTGTTGCGCCGCGCGGCGAATGCCGCTTACGCGCCGGTGGAGACGACGGCGAAAGACGTGCTTGTGTTTCCGCATTTGACGATTGACAACGACGCCCACCGGGTGACGGTCGACGGCAAGAAAGTCAGCTTAACGCCGAAAGAATATGAGCTGCTTCTCTTTTTGGCCCGCTCGCCCGACAAAGTGTTCGACCGCGAACAGCTGTTGAAGGAAGTATGGCATTACGAATTTTTCGGCGACTTGCGCACGGTCGACACCCACATTAAACGGTTGCGCGAAAAGTTGAATAAAGCGTCGCCGCAGGCGGGAAAAATGATCGTCACCGTCTGGGGCGTCGGCTACAAGTTTGAGGCAGTGAACGACTGATGTGGCTGTTTCGCAGCGTCGTCGGCAAGCTATGGTTTACGATTTTGTTGCTCGTTTCGTGCGTGCTGTTTATTTTAAGCATTTTGCTTATTAAATTTTTGGAAGATTATTATGTGCAGGAAGCGGAAAACGACTTGACCCGCCTGGCGGCAAAAGTGGCCGAGGTGATGCACGATTACCGCGATGAGCAGCTTGCCCGCTCGATCGCTTGGACGCTTGTGGACAATCGAACGAAAGCCGTCATCGTCGCCGATGAGTCGCACTATTGGTATTCACCCGATGGCGCTGACTTGCATGACGTGCCGCTGTCGTTCATCCGCCAAGATGCCGATTTGCGCCGCGTCTTCACCGATCGGACGACGGTGAAAAAACGTCTGTATGCGCCGGAGTGGCAGCACAATGAAGAGCTGCCTTACGACATGATTATCGTCGGCGTGCCGCTATCGATGCCGGGCGGCAGCCGCGGCGCTGTTTTCATTTACCAGTCGCTTGAGGCGATCGCCGATGCAACGGAGCATACGAAAGAGCTCATTTTTCTTGCCGCGTTTATCGCCATTGTCATGACGACGTTTTTTGCCTTTTTCTTGTCGACGCGTATCACCGCTCCGCTCCGGAAAATGCGGCAAGCCGCGTTCGAAATGGCGCGGGGCCATTTCGATATGAAAGTGCCGATTTTAACGAACGATGAGATCGGTGGGCTGGCGATGGCGTTCAACCAAATGGGACGGCGTCTGCAGTTTAACATCAACGCCTTAAACCAGGAAAAAGAACAGCTCGCCAGCATTTTAAGCAGCATGGCCGATGGCGTCTTGACGTTTAACCGCGACGGGGAAATTTTGATTACGAACCCGCCGGCTGAGCGGTTTTTGCAGGCGTGGTATTTTGAGCAAGGAAACGACGCGGAAGCGATGGTGCCGTTGCCGCCGCAAGTGAAAGAGCTGTTCGCCCGCGTCGTTCGTGAGGAGAAGGAGCAATCGACCGAAGTGACGCTGCAGGGGCGGACGTGGGTCATTTTAATGACGCCGCTGTACGGCAAAACGATGGTGCGCGGCGCGGTGGCTGTTTTGCGCGATATGACCGAAGAGCGGCGGCTTGACAAGTTGCGTAAAGACTTTATCGCCAACGTTTCGCACGAATTGCGCACGCCGATTGCCATGCTTCAAGGCTACAGCGAGGCGATCATCGACGATATCGCGGCAAGCGAAGACGAGAAAAAAGAGATGGCGAAAGTCATTTATGACGAGTCGCTGCGCATGGGCCGCCTAGTGAATGATTTGCTTGATTTAGCGCGCATGGAAGCCGGGCATATCGAGCTGCACTATGAACAGGTGAAGCTCGCTCCGTATATTGAGCGGGTGATCCGCAAGTTTCACGGGCTGGCGAGAGAAAAAGGGATCGAGCTGGAGGCCGAATTCCGCGATGGCGACATGGACATCGCGTTTGATCCCGATCGGATTGAGCAAGTGCTGACCAACTTGATCGATAACGCCATCCGTCATACAGAATCAGGCGGCGCGGTCCGCTTGATCGCTGAACGAAGCGGTGACGGCGTGACGATCCATGTCCAAGATTCGGGCTCCGGCATCCCGGAAGAAGACTTGCCGTTTGTGTTCGAGCGGTTTTACAAAGCGGATAAAGCGCGCACGCGCGGCCGTTCCGGAACGGGATTGGGCCTTGCCATCGCCAAAAACATCGTCGAAGCGCATAAAGGGCTCATCACTGTCCACAGTAAACTGAACGAAGGAACGACGTTTTCGTTTTATTTGCCGGCCCGCGGGCCGAAAGGAGCGTAGCGCCGTTTGGAAGAACGGGGAAGCCACAGCTTCCCTGCTTCTTTCACGTTGAAGTTTTTTTATAGTGGTATAGACAACTAGAATATATAATATTATTATAAAAACAGAAGGTGGGAAATCGCGATGAAACGATGGATATTGAAAAATGCTGCGGTGTATGCAGAAGCAGACAACATTCAACAAGGGTATGTGCTGATCGAAGGGGAAAAAGTGGCGTCCATTGGCCCGATGTCGTCGTGCCCGGCAGAAGCGGGGGCGGAAGTGATCGAGCTTTCTCCACGGTTTGCTGTCGTGCCTGGTTTCATTGACGTTCATATCCACGGGGCGGCTGGAGCGGATGTTATGGATGCGACCCCGGAGGCGCTTGACAAGATGGCCAACGCCTTGCCGGCGGAAGGGACGACCAGTTTCCTGGCGACGACGATGACGGCGCCAAGCGAACAAATCGAAGCGGCGCTTCGAAATGTCGCCCGTTATATGACCGAGGAGAATCGCCCAGGGGTGTCGGAGGTGCTCGGTGTTCATCTGGAAGGACCGTTTTTGTCGCCGAAGCGCGCCGGGGCGCAGCACCCGCGCCATCTCGCCGATCCGGACATCTCACTGTTCCAACACTGGCAAAAGGAGGCGGGCGGCCATATCCGCCTTGTCACGCTTGCCCCAGAGCGGAACGGGGGGCTGGAACTTGCCTCCTACTTGAAACAGACGGGTGTGATCGCTTCGATCGGCCATTCCGATGCCGTTTACGACGAAGTAAAAGCGGCGGTCCATGCAGGGGTGACGCATGCGACCCACCTGTTCAATGGGATGCGCGGCATCCATCACCGTGAACCGGGTGTCGCCGGTGCGGTGCTTATGTTTGAAGAAGTGATGTGCGAGCTGATCGCCGACGGGTTGCACGTTGCGCCGCCGATGGTCCGCTTCGCTTACCGGAATAAAGGAAGCGAGGGGCTTATCTTAATCACCGACGCCATGCGGGCGAAATGTCTCGGCGATGGGGAGTATGATCTCGGCGGCCAAGAGGTGGAAGTCTGCGGCGGGGAGGCGCGGCTTGCCGACGGAACGCTGGCGGGAAGCGTGCTCAAGCTTGGCGAGGCCATCCGCCGTGTGCTCGACTATACGGGTTGCACGTTGGAAGAGGTGATCCGCATGGCGAGCTGGAATCCGGCGAAACAGCTTGGCTTGCTTGATCGGAAAGGCAGCTTGCGGCCCGGCAAAGACGCCGATGTCGTCGTGTTGAATGAACGATATGAAGTCATGATGACGTTTTGCCGCGGCGCCCTTGCCTATCGCAAACCGGATGAAAGGAGGAAGAGCGATGGCCATAACGCTTTTGGAAGTTGCTGACTACGCAGAGATGAGCCGTCAGGCGGCGGACATCATCATCAAACAAGTCAAGGAAAAGCCGACCGCCGTTCTCGGCTTGGCGACCGGCTCGACGATGCTCGGCGTGTACCGCGAATTGGCCGCCGATCATCGGCAGCATGGGACATCGTATCGGCTTGTGCGCACGGTCAATTTGGATGAATACATCGGCCTTGGTCCGGATCATCCGAACAGCTATCGCCATTATATGAATGAGCATTTGTTTTCAAAGCTTGACATTCCGCTTCACGAGACGCATGTGCCGAACGGCTTGGCTGCTGATCTTGACGAAGAATGCCGCCGCTACGAACGGCTCATCGATGAAGTGGGCGGCATCGATTTGCAGCTTTTGGGCATCGGACGCAACGGCCATATCGGCTTTAACGAACCAGGGACGCCGTTTTCATCGCCGACCCATGTCGTCGAGCTTGCCGAATCTACGCGCAAGGCAAACGCCCGCTTTTTTGGGTCGTTGGATGACGTGCCGCGCCGTGCCATTACGATGGGGATTGCGACCATTTTGCGCAGCCGCCGCCTCGTGCTGTTGGCGTCGGGACGAGAAAAAGCAGAGGCCATGGCTCGGCTTTTAGAAGGCGTTGTCACCCCGGACTTGCCGGCTTCCGCGCTTCACCTTCATCCGGACGTGACGATCATTGCCGACCGGGAGGCGCTCTCGCTCATTCCGAAGGAAAAGCGGCGGGTGGATGCGCCATGATCAATAAACAATCGCCGATTCCGATTTACTATCAGCTCGAGCAATATATAAAAGAAAAGATTGAAAAAGGAGAATGGCAGCCGGGCGAGATAATCCCGTCTGAGCGCGAGTTGGCGGGAATGTATGACATCAGCCGAATGACCGTTCGGCAGGCGGTCAACAATTTAGTGAACGATGGCTATCTCATCCGCCGGCGCGGGAAGGGGACGTTTGTCGCCGCCCAAAAAATCGAGCAGCCACTGAAAGGGCTGACGAGCTTTTCCGAAGATATGCGGGCGCGTGGCATGGAGCCGGGCACGATCGTCCTCAGCTTTGAGACGGTTCCGGCTTCCGAGAAGCTCGCTGAAGGACTTGGCGTCGCGGAAGGCGATGATCTTTACAAAGTCCGCCGCCTTCGGTTGGCCGATGGCTTGCCGATGGCGTTGGAGACGCTGTACATTCCTGTCCATCTCGTCCCCGGACTGACGCGTGATGTTGTAAGCGGTTCCGTCTATGAATTTATCGAAAAAGAAAAAGGTCTGGTCATCGGCTCTGCAGTTCAAACATTGGAAGCCTCGGTCGCCCGCCAGGTGGAGGCGGAGCATCTGAAGATGAAAGAAGGAGCGCCGGTGCTGCTGC
The DNA here is from genome assembly GCF_017515625.1 of Geobacillus sp. Taxonomy (NCBI): domain Bacteria; kingdom Bacillati; phylum Bacillota; class Bacilli; order Caryophanales; family Anoxybacillaceae; genus Geobacillus; species Geobacillus sp. The sequence continues at coordinate 302 of NZ_JAFWFM010000211.1, read as the reverse complement.
TTGAGCGGCGCACGCACCTTGTCGACGGCCGGCCGCTTGAAGTCGTCAAATCGGTGTACCGCGGCGACCGGTACAAATTTATGATTGAGATGAAAAGGGGAGGATCATGATGTTAGGTTTTTTACAGCGTTTGGGAAAAGCGTTAATGCTGCCGATTGCCGTTTTGCCGGCGGCAGGATTGTTGCTTCGGCTCGGTCAGTCTGATTTATCTTAATTAGGCGAGAAGACTCCCACTTCAACGAAGCGAAGCGGAGTAAGTGGGAGATGAATCGCCTTAACTATATTTTGCTGAAAATAGGATA
>NZ_JAFWFM010000210.1:0-10116 GCF_017515625.1 Geobacillus sp. | reverse complement strand
TGAGCGTACATGCGAATTTTCCTCCAATGGTTTGGTTTGGACACCTTTACCATACAGGAAAATTCGCATTTTTTGTACCCTCTATTTTCTCTATGCACACCGATCTTCAATGATCAAGTACAACTTGTGGTGAAGAGCCAATTTAAAGGAGATGTGTAAAAAAATGGATAAAACATTCACGGTCGGCTCACTGAAGCCTGCCGTCCGGCCATCGGAGCGCTCCATTTCTGCCGCGCCGCCTAAGCCCGATGGGCCGTCCGCCGTGCGGCCGTCTGTCATTCAAATCGAACAAAAAGGGAAAACGTTCACCGTGCAGCCAGCCCCCGGCGTTTCGCTTCTTGACGCCGCCCTAGGACAAGGTGTTCTGCTCGATCACAAATGCAAAAAAGGAACGTGTGGCCGTTGCATGGTCACCGTTCTCGCCGGCGCTCACCTTCTCGCTCCGAAAACGCGGCGCGAGCGCGAAAAAACGGATCAACCAGCCAAACGGCTTGCCTGCCAAGCACAAATCCAATAAGCCGAGCGCTATTTTAGCACGATCGGCTTATTTTTTCCCATGCAACCGCTCCCACCTACTTTCTCTCATTGCCTGACTCTTTACGCCATGGTATGATGGTGAGAAATACAAAAAACGGAGGGGATGCCTATGAGAACGGTCACCTTAACCGACGTCTTTGCCCATCCGATTGCGCAAAAATATTTAAAACGATCCGGCCTCGCCCACGCCATCACCGCGGCGTACCATGCCTACCACCTTGCCCTCCGCCACGGAGTAAACGTCGACTTGGCGACAAAAGCGGCACTGCTTCATGATATCGGCCATTACACATGGTACAAAAACGGCCGTTGGGACTACGAACAATACCGGCAAAACGACATCCATGCCATCAAAGGGGCCGAGCGCGCCCATAAGCTGCTGATCCGCCTTGGCGAACATCCGCAAAACGCTAAGGAAATTGCCCTGGCGATTTTGCTTCATACCGATTCCTACCTTCCAGAAGGAGAATGGAAACGAACGCCGCTTCAAGCCATCGTCAAATGGGCCGACGAAGCCGACGAGGAGCCCGGCGGCCGCCACCATTATCGAACGATCAGCGACGACTTAGCGTGGAAAAAAATCCGCCAGCTCGACGAACTCGTCAGCCGTCAGCACGGAAAAGAGCGACTCGGGGATATTGTTTGACCGCTTGCCTTGATGTCGCCATTCCCTTTGAACAGACGCGAAACATCGCCACGAACAATGTATGCTCTGAACGGAAACAGCTCACCCTTTCATCAGGTGGGCTGCTCGCGCGCCAGCGACACAGAACGATACACACCATCGAATGCCCTCCTATATCCTCATCGTCCACTCACGCTTTAAGTTTGGCGTGTTGCTCAAGCCACTCTTTTCGTTCTGATGGGTACACGTACGTGTAACACGTGTACTTCTCGCCATCAGCATCTATGGCGGTCACGGTGATCCGTTCATAATGGTTAGGCTGTCCCGGGCCGTGATACCCTTCAAGCTGGTCAAGTATGGCAAGCGACGTTTCCGGGTCGCCAAGCTGGTTATAGGCGATGGCGCTTGAACCCAGCTGAGCGAAACGTTGAAAAATCGCTTCTCCCCCTCTTCAGCCATACCTCGTCATTGTCGTGCTCCTCTTCCACGAGCCACTGATTCAATTGCTCGCGCAGCCGTTCGATTTCCTGTTTTTTCCCCACTTCTCCCGTCCCCTTTCGCATTCAAAAGCAAGTTTTTTCTCATTATACCAAGGTAAGGCGCCCAAGCCTACCGTCCGACAACAAACCGCAACATCTCTTTTCCTTTTCTCTTCCCCATTGTATAATGCAGCGAGAATCCCTCCGTTAATCATGTTTTCCGGCAAAAAACCGCGTTGGACGATGCCCCAACGCGGGTTTCCTTACAGCTCATCAAACCCATTATCGACTTGTACTTTCGTATACTGGCGTGGTTTTTGCTCGAAGAAGTCTGATTTGCCAAGGTCAACTTCTTCATACGCTTTAATCCAGCGGAGTGGGTTCGTCCGGTAGCCGTCAAACGGGCGGTCAAATCCGAGCTGGTGGGCGCGGACGTTGGCGTAAAACTTAATGTACGCTTCCAAATCAGCCAAGTCGATGCCATCGATGTCATTCCCAATGATTTCCCGAGCCCATTCGATTTCCAGCTCTGCCGCTTTCATAAACGTGTTCCGGACGAAATCGGCAAGCTCCGGCGTCCGATACTCTGGGTATTCGTTCAACACTTCCTTGAAAATTTTTGTAAACAAATCAACATGAATGTGCTCGTCACGGTTGATGTAATTGATCATCGTGCTCGTCGCCACCATTTTTTGCTGGCGCGCGAGGTTGTAGAAAAAGGCGAACCCCGAGTAGAAAAACAATCCTTCTAAAATAACGTCAAAGACGATCGACCGCAGCAAGTTCTCCACGTTCGGCTCTTCGGCAAACGCCTTGTAGCCGTTCGTCACAAAATCGTTCCGCTTGCGTAGCGTCGGTTCGTTTCGCCAAAAGTCGAATACTTCATCTTGCTTTGCTTTCGGCACAAGGCTCGAGAGCACGTACGAATAGGAATGGTTGTGAATGACTTCCTGCTGGGCGAGCATGATCATGAGCGCATTGATGCTCGGGTCCGTAATGTAATCAGCGACACGTCCGGCGTAGTCGGTTTGGATGCTGTCAAGCAGCGCCAAGAGTCCAATGATTTTCAAAAACGCATCCTGCTCGCGGGCGGTCAGCTGCGGAAACTGCTTCACATCTTGGGCCATATTGATTTCAAACGGCGTCCAAAAGTTGGCGAGCATTCGCTTATATTTCGCATACGCCCATGGGTAGGCGATATCGTCCCAGTTCAACACATTCGAGCAGCGGCCGTTGATAATGCCCGTCGAACGGTTCGGCGCCTCTGGATCCATAATCGGCCGTTTGACTAAGCTGATTGTCATGATCCATTCCTCCCTTTCAGCTAAGCTTCGGCGTGAATCTTTCCCCGGAATCGGCAACGTCTGGGGGAAGACCGTCAGCTCGCGCAAGAATCGCACTCGTCGATCGTCCCCGATGTCGAACGCACGTAATACGTCGTTTTCAGCCCCGACTTCCACGCCGTCAAATGCAAATCGAGCAGCTCTTTTGCCTTAATCGTGTTCACGACGTAGAAGTTAAAGGAGATGGCTTGGTCGACATGGCGCTGGCGGGCGGCGTTTTGCTTGATGCTCCAGCGCTGGTCGATATGGTACGCCGATTTGTAATACCATGTCGTCTGTTCGTTTAAATCCGGCACCGTAACGGGAATCTTATAATCTTTCTTTTCCTCGGCGTACACTTTTAAGAAAATCGGGTCAATGCTCGCTGTACTGCCGGCGATGATCGACGTCGAGGCGTTCGGCGCCACCGCCATCACATAGCCGTTTCGCATCCCATAGCGGGCCACGTCTTGCTTCAGCCGATCCCAATCCAATTCACCGTGGCTTTCGTAGCCGCGCCGCTCAAAATAAGCGCCTGTCTGCCAGTCCGACCCCGGAAACGCCGGGTAGCTCCCTTTCTCTTTGGCGAGCTCCATGCTCGCTTGAATCGCCAAATACGCGATCGTTTCATACAGCTCGTCGGCATAGCGGACCGCTTCGTCCGACTCCCAGCGAATGCCTTTTAACGCAACAAATGATGCCAGCCAAAGGTTCCAAGCCCGACAGCGCGGTATTTTTCGTTCGTCAGGCCGGCTTGCAGCACAGGGATATTGTTTAAATCAATGACATTATCGAGCATCCGCATTTGAATCGGGATCAGCCGCGCCAAAACGCCGTCGGTCACCGCCCGCGCCAAGTTGATCGACGATAAGTTGCAGACGACAAAATCGCCTGGGATTTTCTCAATGATGATCGTCCCGTCTTTCACATATTGCCGCTTCGTCACTGTCGGGCTTTGGTTTTGCGCGATTTCCGTGCAAAGGTTGCTGCAGTAGATCATCCCGAGATGGCGGTTCGGGTTTTGCCGGTTCACTTCATCGTGGTAAAACATAAACGGCGTCCCCGACTCGAGCTGGCTGCGCATAATGCTTTTCATCACGTCGATCGCCGGCACTTTTTCTTTCGACAGCCTTGGTTCGTTGACGCATTGCCAATATTTCTCGCGGAAACTCCCGCGCCCTTTTTCCTCATCATAAAAATTTTCCAAGCTAAACCCCATCACCTTCCGCACTTCATGCGGATCAAACAAGTACCAGTCGCCGCGCTGTTCGACTTGCTCCATGAACAAATCAGGGATGCACACGCCGGTGAACAAATCATGCGTCCGCAGCCGTTCGTCGCCGTTGTTGAGCCGCGCATCGAGAAACGCAAAAATGTCTTTATGCCATACATCTAAATAGACGGAAATGGCTCCTTTTCGCTGTCCCAACTGATCGACGCTCACCGCTGTATTGTTCAACTGCTTCATCCACGGGATGACGCCGGAGGAGACCCCTTTGAATCCTTTGATGTCGCTGCCGCGCGACCGGATTTTGCCTAAATAGACGCCGATGCCGCCGCCCGATTTCGACAAATTGGCGATGTCGGTGTTGCTGTCATAAATTCCTTGCAAGCTGTCATCGACCGTATCGACAAAGCAGCTCGACAGCTGGCCGTACGACTTCCCAGCGTTGGCAAGCGTCGGCGTCGCCACGGTCATGTATAAGTTGCTTAACGCCCAATACGCTTCCTTCACGAGCGCAAGGCGCCGCTTTTGCGGTTCATTCGCCATGAGCGTCATGGCAATGACCAAAAACCGCTCCTGCGGCAATTCATACAACCGCCGCTCATAATCGCGCGCCAAATACCGGTCCGCGAGCGTGCGCAGCCCAATGTACGTAAACAGCTTGTCCTTCTCCGGATCAAGAAACGCACCGATGGCGTCGACTTCTTCTTTCGTATAACGTTCAAGCAAGAACGGACTGTACACCCCTTGTTCCGTCAGCGCAACAAGCAGCGAGTAGAAATCGCCATACCGCTCGCGTTCATCGTACCCGCGCTGCCGCGCCGCTTCACGGTACAATTGCCGCAAATACAGCCGGGCGCACACAAACGTCCAGTCCGGCTCCTCTTCATCAATGTAAGAAAGTCCTTCCAAAATAGCCGTTTGGTGCAGCTGTTCTACCGTGACGGACTCCTTTCGGCTAAGAAGCTGCCAAACACGCTCGACGTATTCATCAAGCGACAGACGGCCGAATCCAGCGGCGGCTTGCCCAATCAGCGACACAAACTCTTCACGTGAAAACGAAACCGACTTCCCTTGATCATCGAGGATGACCGTTTTCGTCAATGTGGTCATTCGTTTCTTCTCTCCTTCCATAAAAAAATCCGCTCGGGCAGGCGAGCGGATGAAACGACAGACGAAAAAAGGCAGACGAACCCTTTGTTCTTTTCCCCTATCGTTTCATCTTCTCACACCCCGAAGAACATGAAACGTTCCAAGCAAGGCAGGTCTCCTGACTCGTGCATCGTCCTACTTTGGGGCCTTCCCAGCGGCGCGCCGAACAGCTCTTGCCGCCAGTGGCCATCCCATTTCGTCCGCACATACAGTTGCGGGGGCAGTTCCGGATTCGCACCGGATTCCCTATTAAGTCCTGATGGACACCGTTGCTTGGCAGAACAATATGTAGTTGTAAAAAAAGACCTCAAAACCAATATATAGTAGTTTAGCATCCTGATGGAACAAGCATATACCAAAACCGGGAAAATTGCAAGAGCGGGAGAAAGCAAATTTTCTCTTTCGCTTCGCCAAAGGCAAGGAAACTGTCCGCACCATCGAAAAAGGCGTTCTAGGTGTCGCCCTTAGAACGCCCTGTCGTTTCCCTGCTACGCCTCCAAAACAGACGCTGGCCGCTCCTCGCTTTGTGCGGATGAAGCAAAATCGTACTTCTTTTCCACATACACTTGATGCCAAACCATAAACGCCAACACCGTCCACAGCTTGCGGCTGTGGTCCGCCTTGTGGCGGGCATGTTCATCCAGCAGCCGATAGAGCACGTCCTTATGGAACAGATGATCAGTTTCGCTTTCGTTGATGAGCTGTCTCGCCCAGTCATACATTTCGTTTTTCAGCCAGTGGCGAATCGGCACGGGGAACCCTAATTTTTTCCGGTTTAACACATGATCCGGCACGATGCCTTCGGCGGCTTTACGTAAAATATATTTCGTCGTACCGTTGGCTATCTTCATATCAGGGGCGATTTGCCTAGCAACCTCAAATACCTTTTTGTCTAAAAAGGGAACGCGCAGCTCAAGCGAATGGGCCATCGTCATTTTGTCCGCTTTGACTAAAATATCGCCCCTTAGCCATGTATGAAGATCAATATACTGCATCCGGTTGACGGGCGGGTCATGAAGCGTTTCGCGGTAAAACGGAGCCGTCACCGCCGTATATTCGCACCCTCCTCGGTACGTTTTGAGCAGCGCCGCTTTTTCCTTTTCGCTATAGATTTTGGCATTGCCGACATACCGCTCTTCAAGCGGCGTCGTGCCGCGCTCCAAAAAGCTTTTTCCTTTCATTCCGTCCGGAAGCAGCTTCGCGATCATCCGCAACACCGCTTTTACGATGTTTGGCATACGCACAAACAGCCGCAGCGACTCTGGTTCGCGGTAAATGTTGTAACCGCCGAACAGCTCGTCCGCCCCTTCGCCAGAAAGCACAACCGTGACATGCTTTCTCGCCTCACGAGCGACAAAATAAAGCGGCACCGCCGCAGGATCGGCAAGCGGATCGTCCATATGCCACATAATTTTCGGCAGCTCTTCCATATACTCCTGCGGTGAGATGACATAGCTAATGTTGTCTACCCCAAGCTTCTCTGCCGTTTCTTTTGCGACATCGATTTCACTGAACCCTTCCCGCTCAAATCCGACGGAAAAGGTCTTCAGGTGCGGATGGAATTGTTTCGCGATGGCGGCGATGAACGATGAATCAATGCCTCCCGACAAAAACGCACCGACCGGCACATCGCTGCGCATATGGACGTTGACCGAATCAAACAGCGCATCGCGGATTTTCTTTACAAGCTCCTCTTCCGATTGGCGAATGGGGTCGAAGGATGCCTTCCAATAACGATGAATCGTGAGCGGTTTTCCGACTTGTTTCTTGAGATAATGCCCCGGCTCCAGCTTGTAAATGCCGGCCGACATCGTCAGCGGCTCAGGGACATATTGGAATGTTAAATAATGCTGCAGGGAATCGCCGTTTAGCGACTCCTGTCCCAGAGCGAGCAAGATGCTTTTCTTTTCCGAAGCGAAAAACGTGCAGTCTCCTTGCTCCGCATAAAAAAACGGCTTAATGCCGAACGGATCCCGCGCCGCAAACACCGTTTTCTCTTGCTTGTCCCAAATGACAAACGCAAACATCCCGCGCAGCTTTTCGACCGCTTTTTCTTTTTCCGCGCTGTAAAGGGCGACAATCACCTCGGTATCCGAATGCGTCGCAAACGAATATCCTTTCGCCGCCAGCTCTTCCCGCAATTCAAGATAGTTGTAAATTTCCCCGTTAAAAATGATCCAATATCGATCGTTTTCATAAGACAGCGGCTGATGTCCCGCCTCCAGATCGATGATGCTCAGCCGCCGAAAGCCAAAACTCACGTAGTCATCAAAAAAATACCCCTCATCGTCGGGGCCGCGATGGGTAATCAGGCGGTTCATCTCCACCAACGTTGTTTTCCATGTTTGCTCAATCGCTCTCGGGCGATCATGAATACAGCCAATAAAACCGCACATGGCGATGATTGTCCCTCCACTTTGCTAAGAAGAATTCAAAAACAACACCAAAAACCTTTTTGTTTAAAACTAAAATGATTTATACAAAGACACTTTCATTCTATCATACACAACATCAAGTTTCAAAAACAATCTGTTTCCATTTTTTCAGGAAAACTGCTTGCAAGATTTTCAGTTTCTCATAATATTAACGCTAAAATATGGAGAAAGTGTGAATTTCACCATTTTTGCACATCGATCTGTTACTATAAAAACACACACGTGTTATAAAGGAGTTGAGAATGGCTTGTTAGCGTTTATCCTTTTTTTGACTTTTCTCATCGTTTCCCTTTGTTTTGTTCTCTTGAGAAGACCTCTAAACGGGAGGATGGATCAACTGTCGCTCGGATTGTTTATTTCCTGTTTCTTGCTATTGGCCGCCTCATTATCCTATTATGCAAGTTCGGCCCAGATAGGCGATGCCATCAAAGCCTTCATACAGAACAGAAACAGCAGAGAAACCGACCCGTCCCCGAGCAATCAAGCAAAGGAGGCGAATCGATCAGTTGCCTCTTCAAAGAAACAAGCGCTAAGGACATCCGTCCTGATTGACGCCCCCCTTTTGTCTCAGCTTCCGGAACTGCCAAGAGGATGCGAAGTAACCAGCTTGGCCATGCTCTTGAATCATGCCGGCATTCGCGTCGATAAGATGACGTTGGCGAAACAAATCAAGAAAAATCCTACTCCGTATCAAGTGCGAAATGGCCAAGTGTTTTACGGCCACCCAAATGAAGGGTTTGTCGGCGATATGTATACGTTATCGAAGCCTGGATACGGCGTGTACCATAAGCCGATCAAGCAGTTGGCTGAGCGGTACTTGCCGAACCAAATCATCGACTTAACAGGGCAATCGTTTGAGAACATCTATACATACTTGGCCAAAGGCACACCGGTTTGGGTGATCACCAACACCACCTTTCGTCCTCTTCCTCCCTCTGCCTTTTGGGAATGGCAAACCCCGCAAGGCCCGATCAAAATCACGTACCGGGAACACGCGGTGCTCATTACGGGATACGATGAGCAGTACATTTATTTCAATGATCCATTGACCGCTGTCAAAAACCAAAAAGCGCCGAAACAAGACTTTATCGACGCTTGGGTTCAAATGGGACGGCAGGCGATTACCTACCACCGTTAGACATCGGTGAATCCGAATCGCTTGCCTTTTTTACATTTCAGTTGAACGATTTTCTCCATACATTTTGCACATCTATTTTTTATCATATCATTGCATCTCCCACTACAAACTTAAGGAGGGAAAACGACATGAAAAAATGGCTGCTTGGCGCCATTTTCGCAGGAGTAGCAGCGATTGGCGCAGCTTGCTCAAATCCATCTTCCATGCAGGGACACGACATGTCCGGCATGAATATGGAAAAAGAAAATACTTCCGCTGAAACGAGCAAGCAGCAATTACCTTTGGCAACCAATACAGAAGTATTATCCGGGAAAGAAATTCACCTTACTGCGAAGGAAGCGTTATTACAAATCAACGATCAAGTCAAACTCCCGGTCTACACGTACAATGGATCGGTACCCGGTGCGCAAATCCGCGTAAAGCAAGGGGATAATGTGAAAATTGTTTTAAAAAATGAATTGCCAGAACCGATCACGATTCACTGGCACGGCTACCCTGTTCCAAATAACCAAGATGGAGTACCGGGTGTCACGATGGACGCCATTAAACCGGGTGAAACGTTTACGTATGAATTTACAGCAACCGTGCCGGGAACGTATTTTTATCATTCCCATCAAAAAAGCGCCGAGCAAGTGGACAAGGGATTATACGGTACATTAATCGTAGAACCGAAAAATGAAGAAAAAGTCGATCGAGATTACACGCTTGTATTAGATGAATGGATGAGCGACCCGGACGCCGAAAGCCATATGGACATGAATATGAGCGGCATGGATCATAGTAATATGAATAATGGAAATAGCTCTGATAATCAACAAATGGATATGAACAGCATGGGCCATGATATGAAGATGTATGATATTTTCACGATTAACGGGAAAAGCGGTTCCGCTGTCAAACCTTTAAAAGTGAAGAAAGGCGAAAAGGTGCGGCTTCGCCTTGTAAACGCAGGATACATGGCCCACAAACTTCACCTGCATGGTCATGAGTTTAAAATTGTCGCAACTGACGGGCAGCCGTTAAAAGATCCGCAACCAATCAAAGATGAACTTTTAAGTATTGCTCCGGGTGAGCGCTACGACATTGAGTTTATCGCCAATAGCCCGGGTGAATGGTTACTAGAATGTCACGGAAATATGAAAGGTACCGATGGCATGAAAGTGAAAATTCAATACGAAGGACAAGCAAACAATACGGACAAAG
>NZ_JAFWFM010000209.1:0-14891 GCF_017515625.1 Geobacillus sp. | reverse complement strand
GCGTTTTTATCGTACCTATGAGGGATTGAAACGACTCTGCAAAAGCTTCAATTGCTTTTCATGCTTCGCGTTTTTATCGTACCTATGAGGGATTGAAACTTTTCTTTCTCTCCATGAATTTCATCCACACGAGCAAGTTTTTATCGTACCTATGAGGGATTGAAACATTGATTGTGAAAGCCCCATGGTCCTCGTTGGCGTAGTTTTTATCGTACCTATGAGGGATTGAAACATTCCTCGATGTGTTCAATCGTCGCTTTGTATTGAGTTTTTATCGTACCTATGAGGGATTGAAACTCCTAACGAACCGAACATCGGCGTCATACTACATCGAAGTTTTTATCGTACCTATGAGGGATTGAAACAATCATTGTCGCAAACCTCAGCAGTTCCTCCCTATACGTTTTTATCGTACCTATGAGGGATTGAAACCTTCTTTCTTCCCCAGCAAATGCAAACACTTTTCTCCGTTTTTATCGTACCTATGAGGTATTGAAACCGATCATTGGGTAAACGACGAACGTCCGACACTCCTAGTTTTTATCGTACCTATGAGGGATTGAAACCATGCCAAATTCATGCCGGCTGAAACCCCTTTCCTGGTTTTTATCGTACCTATGAGGGATTGAAACCATGAAAGTGGTTTCATTTTACATGGAAAACTTTGAGTTTTTATCGTACCTATGAGGGATTGAAACACACGACGCAAGAATGGGTCAGGCTTTTCCTTTAGGGTTTTTATCGTACCTATGAGGGATTGAAACTATATACAAAAAGACCGCGTCAAGAGGCTTTCGCGGCATAGTTTTTATCGTACCTATGAGGGATTGAAACCGGGTTCGCGCAAGGGAGTCATTTTCGAGCCCACACCGGTTTTTATCGTACCTATGAGGGATTGAAACTTGGAGCGTGTCGCGTCTGAGCGTGTTTTTGCAAAACGTTTTTATCGTACCTATGAGGGATTGAAACTTTTGAACGCGTGAACGCGATAAGCAGCTTCTCCCGTTTTTATCGTACCTATGAGGGATTGAAACCTCCCTAACATTCAAAACATCAACGCAGTGGTCATTCCGTTTTTATCGTACCTATGAGGGATTGAAACATGTTTTCCTCAATGATATAGCGGCCTGTACCTGAGTTTTTATCGTACCTATGAGGGATTGAAACTCCTACTACTCCATGCAATGTCACAATGGAATCCGTTGGTTTTTATCGTACCTATGAGGGATTGAAACTGAAGTGACAGAGTTGGTGATCGACCGTTACAACGAAGTTTTTATCGTACCTATGAGGGATTGAAACCATGTACGCATTTGATTTTTGCATGTACTATGGTAGTTTTTATCGTACCTATGAGGGATTGAAACTCGAGCATACGGTTGATCTCACTAATAGAAGCCTCTCCGTTTTTATCGTACCTATGAGGGATTGAAACTTTGGAGCTGACCGCTCCATAGTGTCCCCGTCCAGGTTTTTATCGTACCTATGAGGGATTGAAACTACTGCGACACCCACTGCTCGATCCTCTCTGTCAGGTTTTTATCGTACCTATGAGGGATTGAAACTCACACAATGAAACATGGGCAGAGGTAATCGAGGATATGTTTTTATCGTACCTATGAGGGATTGAAACCAAACCCATAAATCACTCTGTATATAAAGAACAGCTAGTTTTTATCGTACCTATGAGGGATTGAAACCACCTGCGGAGTGGGTAGCGGCTTTGCAAGAAAACCGTTTTTATCGTACCTACGAGGGATTGAAACCGGAGTCGGCCGCTTTCTCCACGCGTTTCCGCCCAGTTTTTGTCGCGCCTATAAGAGGCGAAACCCTCTTCAATGTCACGCCATCGTATGAACGTCTTCCGTTTGAAGAAACCGGATGGCTGCACTTCCCCGATCGACCGCTTCGTTTTGCTTCGGCTGCTCATTCTTGCGCCGCTTGCTTTGCAGGAAGCCGCTTTTTTGTTTCGCACATGGAGAACGTTTTGGCATCTGCTTTTTTTGTATGGCCCCATTGATCCACCAGGCATGGTTGTTCACTGCCTTTCTTTGCCGCTGCTGCATTTCCTCAGTCCGATGCGATATACTTGACATGGGAACAATCACGCTTCTTTCTCGTTCACCGTCGTGTCGGCGGACATGCTGCGTTGGCGTTGGACGGTTTGAAAGAAGGCGGAGAAAAGCGACAGGGGTGGGATGGATGCGCCGCAAGCTTCGCGATCTCGGTTTTTCCATCGGCACGCTTCCGACAGGGGAGCGCAATCAAGTCACCGATGTGCCTGGGGTGCGGGTCGGTCATGTGACGATTCGGGAAGATATGAATGAGCGGACAGTGATCCGCACTGGGGTGACGGCGGTGTTGCCGCATGGGGGCAACTGGTTTTTGGAGAAGGTGCCCGCGGCTTGTTTTGTTTTGAACGGTTTTGGGAAAACGGTCGGGTTGGTGCAGGTCGAGGAACTTGGGTTGATCGAGTCGCCGATTATGCTGACCAATACGTTCAGTGTCGGCGCTGTTTGGCAAGGGACGCTTGAGTATATGCTTGCGATGACGCCGGAGATCGGAGATACGACCGGGTCGGTCAACATTGTCGTCGGGGAATGCAATGACAGCTATTTGAATACGGCGCGGGCGCTTTCGGTGACGAAGGAGCATGCGAAAGAGGCGATTGCCGCGGCGCGGGTGGAGATGGAAGAAGGGGCGATCGGCGCGGGGACGGGTATGATGTGCTTCGGCTGGAAAGGGGGCGTTGGCAGCTCGTCGCGGGTCGTGAGCAGGGGATATACGGTCGGGGCGCTGGTCGTGAGCAATTTCGGCCGGCGTGAGGAGTTGCGGTTTGCGCCGTATGTGCCGCCGTCGTTTGATGAACGGGATGTGCCGGCTGGTTCGATTATGATGATCGTCGCGACCGATGCGCCGCTTGATGCGCGGCAGTTGAAGCGGCTGGCGAAGCGGGCGGCGGTGGGGCTCGGGCGGACGGGAAGCTGCGTCCATCACGGGAGCGGCGACATTGTCATTGCGTTTTCCAATGCTTATACCATTCCCCATTTTTCGGATTCTGCTCTTCAACCGTTCCCTCCGCTCGTCCGTGATGACGCGCCGCTCATGAATGAGCTGTTCCAGGCGGCGATTGAGGCGACCGAGGAAGCGATTTGGAATTCGCTTACGATGGCCGAGACGACGACCGGGCGCAACGGGCGGGTGGGGGAGGCGATTCCGTATTCGCTGCTTCGACGGATGGGAGAATGATCGAAAACGGCCTGAAAGGGATTCCTCTCAGGTCGTTTATTTATGATCTTGGCCGCGCTGTCAGTGGCGGATGTGAAGGCGGTGCGCCCAGGCGGCGATTTTTTCTTTCATGTCTTCACGCCATGCGCGATCGTGGGTGGTGGATCCGACCAAAGCCCCTGTGGCGATGAGGAGCAGCCCTGACAAGGCGAAAATGGCCGAAATGGATGCGAATCCTGCGATGGCTCCCGCTGCCGTCGGACCAGCGAGGTTGCCGAGAAAGCGGGAGCTGGCTGTGACGCCGAACACGCGGCCTTGGATGCGGCGCGGGCATTGCGCGTTGATCAGCGCTTGAAGGGCAGGCCATACCCCGCCGACGACAAGCCCTTGCAAGAAGCGCCAGACGTACAATTCATAAAGATGGTCCGTCCATACTTGCGGCAAGGCGAACAAGCCGGACAGCACAAGCAGTATCGGTAATGTTTTCTCCTGCCCGATCCGGTCGCCGAGTTTCCCTAAGTACGGTGCGCCGATGATCGTCGCGATGCCGGTGATCGACGAGGCGAGGCCGGATAGAAAGGCGAGATTGCGAGAATGGCCGACGAGCGACTGGACAAAAATCGTCATCATCGAGTTGACGCCAAGAACCGCAATTTGCACGAGAAACGTGGCGATAAATAAGACGATGAGCGGCCGGTGTCTGAATACTTCTTTGAAGCTGGCCTTGTTTTCTTTTGTCTGCGGCACGACGGGATCTTTTTCGAGCCAAAAAATGACCGGTAAGAGCGTCAGTAAAATGCAAAGCCCGGTCACGAGAAACACCGGGCGGAAGCCGAACAGGTCGGATAAGGCGCCGCCGATGAGAGGTCCGATGATGTTGCCGGCGATGCTTCCCGTCTGCAGCGTCCCGAGAGCCTCGCCGCTATGGTCTCTCGGCACAACGCGGGCCAAGTATGAAAACGAGACAGTGATAAATCCAGAGAAAAAGCCGACAAGAAATCGGAGAGCAAGCAGCGCCATCGGTGAGGCGGCGAACGCCATGCATCCGGTGATCAAGCCCATGCCGATCCCCGCGCGGATGAGGTTGGCGCGCTGGCCGTACTTGTCGGCGAACATGCCCCAAATCGGCGCCATGATGGCCGCCGACAAAAACGTCGCCGAAAAGACAAGACCGGTCCAGACGCTCAACGAATGGTGCTCGGTGATGCCCATTTCCCACAACAGCAGCGACAAAAACGGAATGACCATCGTCATTCCCGCCGACACCATGAAATTGCACAGCCAAAGAACGCGGACGCTTCGCTTCCAGTTCATAGGAGGTCATCTCCTATATTATTTCGTTTCTATAATGATTTTACCACGATGGGAAAACAAAGGAAACGATTTTGCTTCCGAACGGGGAAAGCGAGAGTCAGGCCGTGCGACGGTGGGGAGCGGTGTCATTTCCCTGAACAAACACCATCCCCCTTGCCTGCCCGGCAAGGGGGTCATCTATGTCAAAGGGGGAGGAGATTAGGCGTTATTGGCTTGGGCTTCTTTCCACTTGGCTAACTCACGTTCGACTTCTTCATCAAATGGCACAGGGGACAACACGACGTTCGTTCCGAATCGGACAGCGGCTGCCTCGGCTTCTAAGGCGATGACGCGCTCTTCTATGCGGACAAAGCCGCGCAGCGCCTCGTCGGCGGAAAAGGAGGCGAGCGCCGAGTCGATTTGCTTCAACGCTTGCGCGGCGTTAACGCGGGTAGCGAGCTCCAGCTGCTTAGCTGCGAGCTCGTCGTACCGCTCGCGCAGTTGGTTTAGACGGTTGGCGACTTCGGCTGTTTTCGCTTTGATGGCGTCGTATTGTTGTTTGTACGCCTCCAGTTTTTTCTCATACAACAGCTTGTCGCGCAAGGCGAGTTTGGCGACGGCTTCTTCGTTGCGCTCGAGCGCCAGTTTCGCTTGGCGGCTCCGTTTTTCAATCGTCGCCTCCGCTTGGGCGATGAGCGTCTCATAGCGCTGCTCGGCGACCCATTGCTGGGCGAGCGCCTGGCGCCCTCGTTCGAGCTGTTCTTCAAGTTCGCGCAAATATTGTTTCGTCATGGCGACAGGGTCTTCCCAGCGGTCGATTTGTTCGTTCACTTCAGCGAGAACGATCGTCTTCATTCGGCGAAAAATGCCCATTTGTTTGTGCCTCCTTTTGAATCGTTTTTTTCCATTCATCAAGCCAATCGGTGGAAACGAATGGCGCCGCTGGCATCAACACCTCAACAGCAGATGGTTTGCGCGCTTGGCGACGTCCCAAGGCGTACACCGCGGCCAGTGCAAGCAAAAGCAACACCCATTTCGGCAGCAACGCCGCAATTCCGAGCGTGACGAGCACCCAGCCGATCCAGCGCTTCGACCGCGCCGCGGCGAGCCATACGGCCCCGGCAGCGGCAAGCAAAAGAGGGATGAGCCACTTTAGGAACAACATCGGCATCATCCAGCCTCCACGCTGCTCCATGATGAACTCCCGATGGGGATGACCGAATCCGCCCGGCATGCCGTCAAACGGAGCGCCCGGCCGCCCGTGCGCCATCACTTCATGCGGAGTGAGAATGTGAAACAGGCTGACCCCTGCAAGGGCAACAAGGGCGAGCAGAAAAACTGCCCGAGCTTTCTTCAATCTCGTCACCTCCTTTTGTGTGGTGGACTGGCTTACGGTTTGTATTGTAGAAGGGGAAGGAGAAAATTAGGTGAAAAGCGAATGTTTTTTGAAGGGGTTTTGAGCATATCATCCATTAGGGGGGAGCCGCGAGATGAACGGTGATGTTCGCATGACATGACGGGGGAGGAAGGAAAGACGTGGTTCGGTCGTATGGGGTTGATGTGGGCGGCGCTTTGTTGGTGTTGTGGTTTTCCTTTTTGTTTCCGACGTTTTATGTTGGATATTATGCGTACGGCTCGTTTTTGGGGGTTGCCATCGGTTCGTTGATCGTCGGCCTATCGAGAATTCGATGGCATCCGCAGGCGCGGTTCGGCGGTACTCTGATCGGTTCGTTCCTCATCATCGCGGTGTCTGTCCTCATCATCCGCCTGTTTCCCATCGAAATCCGCGATGTCGGAGACTTGGTTATGCAGTATATCAACGCGGTTGTGAATGCGTTGATATATTTGGCATTCTCCACGCCCTCCACCTGTTGCATCGCCTGAAGCAGGGCGACGTTCCGTTTGCGAAAAAACGCTGAAGCGGCTCATAACGCCTGTCTCACCGTTCAAGAATCATTAGTTGAAATGTGAGGAAGAACATGAAAAACTGTTCTCCATCATCGTCCCTTGCATCGGAGAAACATCATGAAAGAATGATAACGATGGCAAGGGTCGATAGAAAAAAACAAGCTTCTGAAGCAATTACGCTTCAGAAGCTTGTTCGATGACTGTTGCAAATTGGCGGCGATGTTGGATAGTCAAATAAACGAGTGTTCCCATCATCATGGCAACAATAAATAGCAGCAGCTTGCTGAGGTTTTCCCACATAAACGAGAAATCACCGCTTGAGATGACCGCTTTCAATCCGAAAATCGAATACGTCATCGGAAGCCATGCGTTAAAGTGTTGCAACGAGTGTGGAATCAGTTTGAGTGGGAATGTTCCCGCGCTTGTTGTCAATTGCAAAATCAGCACGACAATCGCGATAAATCTTCCTGGATCGCCGAACACGGTAACAAGAAATTGAATGACAGATAAAAATGTGATGCTAGTGACAATGCTAAACACGATAAAGAGCGGGACGCTTTTTACGTGTAAATCGAGTCCAACCAGCAACACGACATCCGCCAGCAGTGCTTGCAAAATCCCAACGCCGAACAAGACGCCGAATTTAGCCAAAAACCAATGCAATGGCGAACGTGGAACCCCTGCTGGTTCGCGAAGCGGAAAGACGATGGAAAGCAACAGCGCACCCACAAACAATCCGAGTGACAAGAAGTACGGCGTAAACCCTGTTCCGTAGTTCGGCACTTTATTGATTTCTTCCTTGTGGAGATTCACTGGTTGGGCAAACATGTCGTAGACAGCCTCATTGGCCTTGACATCGCTTGCTCGTTCGGCTCCTTCTTTCAACTTATTCGCCAATTCTTTTGAGCCGTCTGTCAGTTGGTTGACACCATCTTGCAAATGTTTTGTCCCGTTCGTTAATTTCTTCGTTCCATCCGCTACTTGTTGTGAACCGTTTGCCAACCGACGCGTGCCATCTTGAAGCCGATCTGCTCCTTGAGCCAATGTTTGCAGGCCTGAAGAAAGTGTTCCACTGCCATGGGCAAGCTGGCTTGCTCCTTGTGCAGCTTCTTGCATTTTTTCATACATTGTGTTCATGCCGCTGACGAGTTGTTCTTGGCCATTCGCCAGTGCGTCTGCGCCATTGACAAGTTGTTGTTGACCGGCAAGCAGTTTGTCGACTCCGCGATCGAGAGCGATATGCCCTTCGTGCAGCCGTCGGGCTCCTTCGTGCAAAGAAGAGGCTCCAGAGTGCAACGATTGGGCGCCGCTATTTAACTCTGCAAGGCCGTTTTTGACTTGTTGGCTTCCTGATGATAGCTGCATGATCTTTTGTTTTAATTGTTCGTATACGGCTCTCTGTTGCTCTTGGGGAGTTGCCTTGATGAGCGCATCCAACTGTGTGTCCAACTGCTCAAGACCGTTTGCGACTTGTGCTGCTCCTGTTTGAACTTTTGCGGCTCCTTCCTGCCACTGAGCCAGTGAAGCTGTGAGCTTTGCCGCTCCATCGCTCAATTTTTCAGATCCTTGTAAAAGCTGCGGAATGCGGGCGTCGAGCGCTTGCATTCCCTCATATACGCGTCTTGTCCCTGAAGCAAGATTCGCTGTTCCTTGTTGAGCCTGCTTGGCTCCGGAGAGGAGTTTCTCTTGCCCAGCGGTCATTTGTTTCATCCCGTTGTAAAGCGTTTCGATTCCGGTTTGAACTTGCAATGAGCCACTGGCAGCTTGGTGCAGTCCGTCAGTAAAGCTCACGGATTTTTCCGCGAGTGTCGCTAAATGGTGATATAACGTTTCACTTCCGTCTTGTGCTTTTTTCATGCCATCATACAGTCGGTTTGTTCCGTTTTGTGCTTGGCTGAGTCCGTCATGCAGTCGTGCGGCTCCGTCGCTCGCTTTTGTCAATCCGTCAGCGACGGTTTGAATCGTATCAAACATGCTTTCGGCATATGTTTCTGTTATGGCGTTCGCTACTTCGTTTTTTATTTTTTCAACTGCAGTTTGACCGATTTGTGCCGATAGAAAGTTAAATCCCTCATTCGGTTTGTAAATGAGCTCCAGTTTTTTCGGATGATCGTCTTGCAGCGTTGTCGCATTCCGGGAAAAATCGTCAGGGATTTGAATGAGCATATAATATTTTTGTTCTTTTAACCCTTTTTCCCCTTCATGTTCGGTTACAAAATGCCAGTCAAACTGTTTGTTCTCTTTTAACTTCTCGACGAGATCTTTTCCAAGATGAATCTCCTTTCCGTCGAGCATTGCCCCTTTGTCTTGGTTGACTACAGCGACGGGAAGTTCATCCAAATGATTGTATGGATCCCAAAATGCCCATAGAAACATGCCGCTGTATAGAAGAGGGATGAATAATACAGCTATGACAGGAATCAGTACTTTGCGGTTGGTCAGAATGGCCTTCCATTCTTTCAACCATAATTGAAATGCGTGCATGCCCGAACCTCCTTTGTGTATAATTATGACTGATTCGTCCATTTAGTCATTTTTAGCCCAAAAAGTGAAGGATTATCATGGAGACAATCCTTTCAGCAAATACAGATCAAACAGTTCGGCAATGGTTTGTTGAGACAATGGTTCGTGCTCTTTTTCCCATTCAATGCTTAGTGCGATGTACATTTTAAACATGAAAAATGCCGTCAACTCAGGATCGCAAGGGCGAATTTCCCCTTTTGCCATCGCTTCTTCAATTTTTTCGCGAATATAGGCAATCATTTCGCGATCAAGGCGTTTCATCACCTCTCGTACAGCTGCGGTGCCAATATCGCGAACTTCCTGCAAAAGTTTGATGGTTAATTCATGTTCCTGGCGGAACGTAAAAATACGTTGCAAGGCGCGTTGGACGTTTTCGCTGAACGACAAACGATCATCCATAGCCGCATCCGCTTCATGCTTAATTTCGGATATAACAGAGGAAACGATATGGTCAAGCAGCTCTTCTTTGCTTTTGAAAAATGTATAAATCGTTCCTTTCCCGACATTAGCCATCTTCGCTACTTGATCCATTGTCGTTGCTTTGTAGCCGAACAGCGAAAATGATTTGGTGGCGGCATCAATAATTTGTTGTTTTTTATCCGACATGGGCATTCATCCTTTGTTTTGACTAAATGGACGATTTGGTCATCGCGTTTTAAATCATAACATGAATACGTTCGATTCGCAACAGCAATATTTATGTTTCATTTTTCTCACTCGACGGCGCGTTCTGTTGGGGGAAGGAAGCCTTGGCCTTGCTGTTTTGTCCCCCGGATTTAGCAAGGAAGACGAACAAGAAATTCGGTTCCTTCCCCGATTTGACTATGGACGTGGATCGCGCCGCCGTGGGCGTCGACGATCCATTTGGCGATCGACAGCCCGAGGCCGTGGCCGCCTTGTTGGCGCGAGCGCGCTTTGTCGACGCGGTAAAAGCGGTCGAAAATGCGGCCGATGTCTTCCGGCGGGATGCCGATGCCGGTGTCTTTGACGGAAAGGAACACGTGCTTTGGCTCGGTGCGGATCGACAGCGTCACCTCGCCGCCTTCGGGGGTGTATTTGATCGCGTTGTCGAGCAAAATGTACAATAGCTGCGTCAATTTGTCCGGGTCAGCGGTGACGAGCGCTTGCTCGGGAGCGTGAAAATGCATTGTAATCTGTTTTTTCGCCGCCAGTTCCGACATGAGCTGGAACGTGCGCTCGGCGTGCGGGCGGAAATCGAACGTTTGTTTTGAAAGCTCCAGCGCGGCGTGTTTCGCATCCGCGCGGGCGAGCGTCAACAAGTCGTTCATCAGTTTCGTGATTCGCTTCAATTCGTCACGCAGGCGGTCGAGCAGGCGGTGGGCAAAGTCGTTTTTCATCACATCCTCCTCAAGCGCAAGCGCCTCGACGGACGAGAAGACGACGCTGAGCGGCGTCCGCAGCTCATGAGAGGCGTCGGCGACGAACTGGCGCTGCCGCTCGTACGCTTCTTCAATCGGTGCGAGCGCGCGCTTGGACATAAAGAAGCTGAGCGCCACGCCGACGGCAAGAAACAGCACCGATAAGCCGATGAGCACAATGAGCAGCCAATGGAACACGCCGAAAAACGACGTGACGTCCATGCCGATATACAGCATGCCCACGAAATCGCCGTGGATGACGAGCGGACGGGCGGCGGCGAGCACGCGCCAGTCGCGGGCCGCTTCGCGCGCGAGGCCAGGCATATGCTCGGGCAGCGACACGGTCACATATACAGGGGTGCGCTCGCCTGTGTCCATACGGGACAAGACGTTCAAAAAATACGGGCGCAGGCGCGGATGAATTTCATCCCCAGCAAGCAGATCGCCGTTTGGGCCGATTACGTAAAAGAAAAGTTGATCTTCACTAAGCAGGACGACGCTTTCGTCATGAAACAAGTCAAAATCGCTCTGCTTCAGTAAAAACTGCTCGATCGTATTCGCCTCTTGCTCGGCGAGGCGGCTGATGCGCCGCTCTTGGTCAGAGGTAGCAATCCAGTAAAACAAGGCCGCGGCGATCATGACAAACAAGGCGAGAAACAACGTGAAAATGCCGCTGTAGAGCGCTGTCAGCCGCCAATGGGCGCGGCGGAACAAGTCGGCGCTTCCTAGGCGGCGCAGCCAGTCGCGCCATTCCCTCCAGTTATTTTTCAATTTTATACCCCACTCCTCGAACGGTTTGGATGACATCGTCTTTCAACTTTTTGCGCAATAGCTTGATTGTCGCGTCGATCGTTTTCATTGACACATCGGCATCCCACCCCCAAACGCGGTCCAATATCGTTTCGCGCGGCACGACTTGCCCTTGGTTTTGCACGAGCAAATCGAGAAGCTGAAACTCGCGTGGAGTGAGGAAAATCTCTTCATCGCCGCGATGGAGCGTATGGCTTGTCCGGTTTAAGGTGAAGCCGTGAAACGCCACTTTTTCCTCTTGGAGCGGGACGAACGTCCGCCGTGCGAGCGCCTTGAGCCGCGCGACGAGCTCGTCGATTTCAAACGGTTTGACCAAGTAATCGTCCGCTCCCGCCTCAAGCCCGGTGACGCGGTCGTGGACGGCGTCTTTCGCCGTCAGCATCAAAATCGCGCCTGTGTAGCCGTTTTGCCTCAACCGTCGACAAATGTCCACCCCATCGCCGTTTGGAAGCATCCAATCGAGCACGACGACATCGTAAAACTCGGCGAGCGCGTAGTCGTACGCATCTTCCCCTTCCTGCACCCAATCGATATGGTCGATCCCTTTCTTTTTCAATAAGTGAACGATCAGCTCCCCTAGGTGAAGATCGTCCTCGGCCAGCAAAATTTTCATCGCCATTCCTCCCGTTCTGTCTCTCTTCCTTCTTAATCATATCAAATCGTTCGTGAAAAAACGGTGAAAACGCAGCCCATTCGCCGCGCAGAAGGCTGTTCTCTCAAAAAGAATTTTCACCATTTTTTCACCTTCCTTGGCTATCATGATGGACGAAGAGGAAAAGGAGGCAAACGGCGATGAGGAAAATGAGGAATTTGCATCTTTGGATTGGGCTGATCAGTTCGATCTTTTTGCTTGTTGAGGCGGTGACGGGGCTCCTTCTATCCGAGCCGTGGCTGATCGGTCAGGCGGAGCGCGGCGAGATGCACCGCGCCGCGCAGGAAAGAATGAACGCGTTCGGGGCGGGGCAGACGTCGGGAGCGGGGGCATCTACGGCCCCGATGGCACCGCGCGCCGAGGGAGGCGGATCGTCGCTCATGATGTTCGTCCGCCAGCTGCACGAAGGGAGAATCGGTTCGCTTGACATCCGCTGGGCGGTTGATGTCGCGGCGGTGGCGATGATCATTTTGACCGCGACGGGGATTTTCCTGTCGATCCGCACGCTCGCAGCGGGACGGAGGCGGAAGCAGAAGCGGATGACGCCAGCGCCGGAGACGACATAACGTATGCAGGAAGGGATGAAACGATGCATCAGAACAACCGGAAGAAACAGCGACGCTGGTCTTCTCTTTATGCAAGGCCGATCGATGTCGGTGGCATCGTCGTATTTCGCCCGCCATTTCACTGCTTGGCGGCCATTCGCTCGAAGATGCTGCATATTCCATCATGGATCATGAAGGAGGAGAGGACAAATGGACATGATGCCATTTGAACCAACCCCAACGCCAGAACCGAAACGCCGCGGCCGCTTCGTATCGTGGCTCGCCGCTTCCGTCGCAGGGGCGGTGATTGGGAGCGCGGCGACGTGGTATGTGGCGCCGAAATGGATGCATGAAGAAACGAATTCCCAAACGGAAACAGCGGAAACGACCGCAAAAAGCGAGGCGCTGCCGCTGCAGCCGACGGCGAACGTCAACACGAACATGATCGCTGCCATTAATAAAGTGGCCGATGCGGTCGTCGGCGTCGTCAACATTCAAAAACAAGTCGACTTTTTCTCCGAACAAGCGCAAGATACGGAAGCGGGGACGGGGTCGGGCGTCATCTTTAAAAAAGAAGGCAATGCGGCCTACATTGTGACGAACAACCATGTCATTGAAGGGGCAAACAAAGTCGAAGTGGCGCTTCCGAACGGCAAAAAAGTGAAAGCCGACATCGTCGGCGCGGATGCACTCACCGACCTTGCCGTCTTGAAAATCCCCGTTGAAGGGGTGACGAAAGTGGCGAGCTTCGGCGACTCGTCGAAGGTGAAAATCGGCGAGCCTGTCGCGGCAATCGGCAACCCGCTCGGCCTTGATTTGTCGCGGACGGTGACGGAAGGGATCGTCAGCGGCAAGCGGACGATGCCTGTTTCGACCTCAGCGGGCGATTGGGAAATTGACGTCATCCAAACGGACGCCGCGATCAACTCGGGCAACAGCGGTGGGGCGCTCATCAACAGCGCGGGGCAAGTGATCGGCATCAACAGCATGAAAATCGCCGAAACGGGCGTCGAAGGGCTCGGCTTTGCGATCCCGAGCGAAAACGTCAAACCGATCGTCGAACAGCTGATGAAAGATGGGAAAATCAAACGCCCGTACCTTGGCGTCCAGCTTGTCGATGTGGCGGATTTGTCCGATGACGTCCGCACGAATGAATTGAAATTGCCGTCGAACATCACAAGCGGGGCGGCCGTCACGTCCGTCGAACCGTTCTCCCCAGCCGCCGAGGCCGGATTGAAATCGAAAGACGTCATCACGGCGATCAACGGGGAGAAAATCGACAGCGTCAGCGCGTTGCGCAAATATTTGTATACGAAAACAGCGGTCGGTGATCGCATCAAACTGACGATCTATCGCGACGGGTTTGAGACGACCGTATCCGTCACCTTAAAAGCGAGAGACAGCAGCCAGTCATAAGAAGACATCGCCTCTTTTCCAGCGAATCGGCGGGGAAGGGGCGATGTTCATTTTCGTGTGCGGCGCTTGCTCATGATGCTGGAGTATAAAGCGAAATGAGACGGCTGTACGTTGATTCCGTGTCGTCAGCACTTTTTGTATCGAGTCTGCTCATATTGCGAGAGCTGGCAGGACGACGTGCAGCCGTTGCATGTCCGAGAGTGGGTGCGCCCGCAATACAGGGGGCCCCATGATCCGAATCATCACTTCGCTCGGAATGATGTTGGAGGAAGGGCTTCGTTTGCTGTTGTCACAAGGCAGCCGAACCATGGGACGCACGGGGACGGCTTGGCTGGCAGCCTCTCGTGGGGCGGGTATTTCCAAGAATTCCCCAACTCTAAGCGTGAGCGCAGATGGGAGAGTGTTCGTACCCTCTAATTTTTGTGAATATATGACTATTTTTCCATTAGTAATAAATACTCTTTTTTTTTTTTTTGCATTTCTAATAGAATTTTAATTGTAAATATATTGATTTAACGGAGGTGTTTGTATTTTATGAAAAAATCTTTCTTGCTCTCTCCACTTGTCGCTTTGAGCCTCATTTGCACATCGGGTATTGTATGCTGAGGAGGATGCGCATTTCGGAAAATGTCCTTACGAGCGTTAAAAGTAAAATCAGTACAAGTAAAGCCGTGTGTAGGTTGTTTTTGAAGAAAGGATATATAAATTCATGAAGGGGCTGGTTACGTAATGAAACGATTTGTACCTTATCTCGTTGCTCTTTGTTTCTCTTCTTTGCTCCTCCTACAACCTTATTCAGTTCATATTCCACATAGTTTGGCTAAGTCGTCTAATCAACAGAATGAAAATTGTACATCATGCCAAAAAGTACGGGAAGTTTCAAATTTCAAAACGGATAAAGTAAAAGATATCTACTTGATCAACGATGTAAAACACACTTTAAGTCAATTTTACAATGCTAAGCTTAGCAAATTTAAAAATAATGATTTTGAGTGGCGTGAATCCATAAAAGTGGATTCCTGAATCCGTGATGGTTGGAAATCAACTTTGATTTTGGTGTTAGTTCTATGGATATATGATCCATACATCCCTTTTTTTGATGATTCCCTGCACCACTTTCATGTTTGAAAACGAGAT
>NZ_JAFWFM010000024.1:0-7802 GCF_017515625.1 Geobacillus sp. | reverse complement strand
TCGACAGTCGAAAATGGACAAACCGCTTTTCCGTCAAGGATATGTTAAACTTCTTCGTTACATCTATATACATGAAAGAGGTGTCCCGCGCCGTTCGGGACACCTTTGTTATTGCGGCGGAAAAAAGAATATCGCTTTGCGTTGCAACGCGCGGGACCGGTTAAGGCGGTCGATCGCGTACAAAGCGACATCATGCGCTTGCCCCGCAGCCAAGACGGTTATTCACTTAAAGATGCGCCTGCAATTTTTTCTTTCACCTTGCGGATGTTTTCCATCTTATTGTCCCAACACGCTTGGCTCAAATCAACGGGATATTGCTCGGGATTGAGCGTCCGTTTGTACTCCTCCCAAAACAAGCGCAAGCTTTCTTTTGCGTACGCTTGAATGTCCGGAAGCGGCGGCGACGTATACACGAGCCGGCCGTTGTCGAAGATCGTCACATGCAAGTCACGCGCTTCGAAATTGGTGACGAATTTGCTGATGAACGTGTACACCGGATGGAACATTTTCAACCGCTCTTCTTGCTGCGGGTTTTCGCTCTCTAAGGCGATGTAGTCGCCTTCCGCTTTATGGTTGATTTTGTTGACGATGCGGTACACCCGCTTCAGCCCCGGCGTCGTCACTTTTTCCGGATTGCCGCTGATTTTGATCGTATCGACCATCTCACCGCGTTCGTTTTCGATCGCCACCATTTTGTACACGGCGCCGAGCGCCGGCTGATCGTACGCCGTAATGAGTTTGGTGCCGATCCCCCACACATCGATTTTCGCCCCTTGCGACTTCAAGTTTAAAATCGTATCTTCGTCCAAATCGTTTGAGGCGAAAATTTTCGCGTTCGGAAATCCGGCTTCATCGAGCATTTTCCGCGCTTCTTTCGACAAATAGGCCAAATCGCCGCTGTCGATGCGGATGCCGATAAAGTTGATTTGGTCGCCCAGCTCCTTCGCGACGCGAATGGCGTTTGGCACCCCCGACTTCAACGTATCGTACGTATCGACAAGAAAGACACAGTCTTTATGGCGGCGTGCATACTTCAAAAAGGCCGTGTATTCATCCTGATACGCTTGAATCATTGAATGGGCGTGCGTTCCGGCGACCGGAATGCCAAACAGCTTCCCGGCACGCACGTTTGATGTCGCCTCAATCCCGCCGATATACGCTGCGCGCGCGCCCCAAAGCGCCGCATCCATCTCCTGCGCCCGCCGGCTGCCGAACTCCAAGGCCGGCTCATCCCCGAGAATATGCTTAATGCGCGACGCTTTCGTGGCGATGAGCGTCTGGAAATTGATAATGTTTAAAATAGCCGTTTCGATGAGCTGCGCCTCGGCGAGCGGCGCCTCGATGCGCATAATCGGTTCATTGGCAAACACCACTTCCCCTTCGCGCATCGAACGGACCGTGCCGGTGAAGCGAAGCGTCCGCAAATAGTCTAAAAAGTCGTCGCGGTAGCCAAGTTCTTGGCGCAAATAGTCGATGTCGCTGTCAGAAAATCGGAACTGCTGCAAAAACTGAATGACGCGCTCCAACCCAGCGAACACCGCATAGCCGTTGCCAAACGGCAGCTTGCGGAAAAACACTTCAAACACAGCGCGGCGCTCATGCATACGATCTTCCCAATACGTCTCGACCATATTGATTTGATATAAGTCCGTATGAAGCATCAAGCTGTCATCAGCATATGTCTTCATGAATTGCTACCTCCAACACACGAATGACGGCGCCGCCGAATAAAACAATGTTCATCGTCTATTCTATCACGTTTTCTCCATTATTCCACTATTTTCGCGCCTAGCGTATGGCGAAAATGGCGGAGCGCCCATTCGTGTCCCGCCGCGTCGAAGCTCGCCACCGCCCGCCGGTGGACGACGATGCGAAATCCTTTGTTGTACGCATCGACCGCCGTATGGAGGACGCAAATATCGGTGCAGCAGCCGACCAAATGCACTTCCGTGATGCCTCTTTCGCGCAATTTCAGCTCCAAATCCGTTCCGGCGAACGCGCTGTAGCGCGTTTTGTCCATCCAATACACATTGTTTTTATGCTTGTTCCCCTGATACACCGCCTCGAGCTCCCCGTACAGCTTTCGCCCCTCCGTCCCTTCAATGTTATGCGGCGGAAATAACTTCGTTTCCGGATGATAGTCGTCTCCCGCCACATGCTTGTCAATGGCAAAGACGACAAAATCACCGTTGTCAATAAACTGTTTCGTCACCCGCACGAGCTCTTTTTCAATAGCCTGCCCCGATTTCCCGCATGTAAGCGCGCCATGAACGGCGATGAAATCGACGGTGTAGTCGATGTTAATAAGCGCTTTGTTCATTCCCGTTCACTCCTTTTCCTCTTCCTGCATGGTCGGGTTGCTGTTTTTTCATCCCGCCTACATCTTGTTGGGCTTTTCTACCATTATACCATAGCAATATGGATAGCAGATAAGACAACAAATCCCCTGCCTGCTTTGAAGCAGACAGGGGATTGTCGAAGTCGTTTTAGCTGTTTTCCGCCGCTTTGGCCGCTTTCATTTGAGCACGCAAAATGAGCGACTGGATGATCGAGAAGCAGCCGCCAACGACCCAATAGAGCGACAGCGCCGATGGAACGGAGCTGGCGCCGATAAAAATCATAACCGGCATGATGTACGACATCATCGCCATTTGCGGCATTTGTTCTTCAGCCATCGACGGCGACAGGCGGAGCGAGATGAACGTCGTCAACGCCGCTAAAACGGGCAAAATGAAATACGGATCGCGATGGCCGAGCTCGACCCATAAGAACGAATGCGTTTTAATTTCTTGCGTCCGCGAAATCGCGTAATACAGCGCCATAAAAATCGGCATTTGAATGAGCACCGGCAGGCAGCCGCTCGCCGGGTTGACGCCGTGCTTTTGATACAGCTGCATCATTTCTTGCTGGAGCTTGCGCTGCGTTTCCGGGTCTTTGCTTTTATATTTTTCTTGCAGCTTCATAAGCTCCGGGCGCAGTTTTTGCATGGCGATCGATGCGCGGAACTGCTTCAAAATGAGCGGCAGCAAGCAAAAACGGACGATGAGCGTCAGCACGATAATGGCGATGCCGTAATTGTCGCCAAACCAGTGCCCAAGCGTCAAAAGAAGCTTCGACATTGGATAGACAAAATAATGGTTCCAAATGCCTTGGCTATGTTCGTCGATCGGTTCGTTGCGGTTGCAGCCGGCAAGAAGCAAAACGGCGCCAAGCAGCACCAATACCCATTTTTTCATGAAAAGCCCTCCTTCAATATCATGTTGCAAAATCATGCCGTTTCAACATAAAGGAAAGGGCCTTCCATCCTCATCCGTTCGGCTTGTCCGTTCCCGAACGGGAATTTTCCGCCGCTGCGGCAAAAACAGCGGGCGCCATGGAAGCGCCGCCCGTTCGGCGCCTCCCTCTGCTTCATGCTCGCGAACCGCGGCCAACGCCGGTTCATAAAACAGCGAACCTGCCATCCGGCGCGCGCTCGTATGTCCTTTCATGATGATCCATAGCGCGCCGACAAGCGACATATACACAAGCAAATCAATAGGCGCTTCCATGCGTCCACCTCCCTTTCGCCTGTCGATTGTTCTCTTTCCATACAATAGCAAACTTTCAACCGAAAGAAAAGCAACAATTGATCACATCCGCTCCAAGCGGTGAAATACCGGCTCGTCGGCTGCCAAGACGGCCAGCTCCCCGCTTTCATCGGCCGCCAGCGCCGCCCGAAGCTCTTCTTTCGCCTCATCGAAGCGTCCAAGCAGCGCGAGATAGCGGGCTCGTTCGTAGCGAAGCCGGGCATCGTTGGCCATATGGACGCACCGCTCGATGGCCGCGAGCGCCTGATCGATCGCCCCGCTTCTTCATAAACAGCCGCAAGCTGCATATGGAACTCTTCATCCTCAGGATACCAATCAGCATAGCGCTCCCAAAGCGCCGCCGCTTCTTGATAGCGGCCCGTTTCCATATAATGCTCGCCAAGCAACATGAGCGCCTCACGGGCGAGCGGTTCTTCCGCCACAATCTCCTCGAGCTGCCGCTCGGCTTTCTCGCGCTGTCCTTCTTGAAGCCAAACGACCGCCTGCAACACGCGCAGGTCGACATCATCCGGGTCATCAGCCAGCAGCCGCTCCAGCCAGCGCTTCGCTTCCTCGCGTTTTCTTTCCTCATCGGCGGCCAATAAATATTCCACAAATTCTTGCGCCAAAGACGGATCCCAAACGCGGGCGAGCGCTTTGCGCCACGTTTTCACGGCATCGCTGTCCAATTCGAGCGCGGCATATAAGCGGGCGAGCCGCCTGTAGGCTTCCGCATCGCTGCGGTTGAGGCGAATCGCTTCGTCGTAGAAATCGGTCACAATCGAAAACAAGACAACGGTGCCGACCCATTCTTTCGCTTTTGTCCACCATCGCACCGGTTCGTCATGCCCCCCCTGCTCCTCGCCAAAATACGGGAAAAGAGCCGAGGCGGTGTTCCGATACATCACGCTTTTCGCCTCGCGGCTTGCCTTCAGCCGCTCGAGTCGATGGCGCAGCTTCCCTAAGCCGCGCATCGTTTTCGGAAAGAGAGCCACATACAACGGGTACAACGATTCATCGTCCGGATGGCGCACCATCAACTGTTCGAGCAGTTTCGCCGCCTCTTTTTGGCTTCCTTCCGCGATCAGCACCATCGCCCAATGGCGGAGCACTTCAGGATGGTCCGGGTCAAGAGCAAGCGCCTTCTCGACGGCCGCCTTTTCTTGATCGCGGCGCTTAAGCGCTCCATAAACATATCCAAGGCTGTCGTAATACCACACCTCCCCTGCATGCGGACGGGCGTCAGCCAACGCGCGGAGAAGCGCGGAAGGCTCCGCGATCGCGGCAAGCTGCTCCATATCGATGCGCTTCGGGGCCAAGCGCACCGCCTGAAGCAAATGCGCGTGCTGCCGCTCTTCGTTTTCTTCCGCCTCATAGAGTGAAGCTAAGCGAAAATGGCAAAGGACAAACGATGGATCGGCTTTGAGACAAGCCTCATACTGTTGTTTCGCCTCTTCGTGGCGTCCAAGCGAGGCGCACAGCTCCGCGAGCCGGAAGAGGGAAAGCGCATGGCCCATGGCGGCAGCTTCTCGGTAAAACGCCATGGCCTTCGACGGCCGGCCTTGCCGTTCATAAAGGGCGCCGAGAGCGGAATGGGCCGAAGCGAGTGTCGGGCGAGCCGAGACAAGCTGCTCTAAAAACGCCCGGCCGCGTTCCTCTAAAGACGGCGTTGCCAGCTGATCAAGGTAAAACTCGTACGCTTCTTCCGCCTCAAACTCAGCCAGACGCAACCCTTCTTCCAACCACGACAGCGCCGTCTCGCGTCCTTCCTCCTCGTCGGCGAACCCATGGGCGACAAGCCATCTTCCCGCGTTCAGCCAATATTCGCTGTTGTTGGCAAAACGGGTGCGCTGCTTGATTACATACCGGCGCGCCGCTTCCACATCCCCGCGCTCCGCGAGGGCGGCCGCCAAGCCGAGATGGGCGAACACGTCATCGCTGTCATGGCGGATCGCCTCTTCGTAGCACGAAACCGCTTGTTCCGCCTCTCCTTCCTCCATATAGAGATCACCAAGGCGGACGTAAAGCGGCGCCAACCGCCAGGCGGCGGCCAATCCCTCTTCCAACACCGCTTTCGCTTTTTCCCGATCACCGTCGTCATCATACAAGTCAGCCAACATCAAATACGGGTACGGTTCCTGCGGGTCGAGCGCTTTGGCGACGCAAAAGCCGCGTTCCGCCTTGCGCCGGCGGCCGAGCTCCCGATCGCAGCGGGCCCGCTCATACCAAAGCTGGGCATCCCGCCGCTCGCGGCGCACAAGACGATCAAACCAGTCGCGCGCTTCGGCAAACCGCTTCGCATGGAACAACAGCACACCGTGATTCGTTTCGATAAACAAATCGCCCGGATACAGGCTGACTGCCACGCGCGAAGAGATGAGCCCTTTTTCGATATGACCGGCGTACGCCGAGGCGAGCCCGAAATAGCTCCACACTTCCGGCTGGTCTGGGTCCAACTGGAGCGAGGTGCGAAAATAGCGAGCCGCCTCTTCATAGCGGCTGGCAAAAAAGGCGATTCGGCCGCGCAAATAATGGTAGAGCGGGCTTTGCGCCTTTCCTTTCACCCGTTTGAGCACGTCTTCAGCCTTCTCCATTTCTTGCGTGTAGACGTACGCTTTCGCCGCCATCAGCAGCAAGTCGTTATGTTCCGGATACTCGTTCAAGACTCGTTCCGTATACTCCAATACAAGCGGCTTCGCCTCGTCGATGCCGAAATGCTTCATGACATACAGCCATGTGTACGGGATGTGCTCATGCTGGCGCAAAAAGGCGACAAAGGCGGCGAAATGCGCCTGTTCGTCCTCGTCCATCTTTTCAGCCAACGCGTGCAGCTCACGGAAATAGCGGTCCTCCTCCTCCGGAAGCTCGGCGGCGAGCGCCGCTTTTTCCCGGGGAAGCGCCACAATCGACAAATAATGCGTCCCTGCATACCACTTGGCAAGCTCGTCCTCGGAAACGACAAACGGATCAAACAGATTCGGGTCTTGCACATAAAACGCCTCGAGCCGTTCGTCATAGCCAAACAGCACTTGGACGTGTGATGACTGTTCGTAATCGACGCTTAACAGCACCGGAACGCCCTCATCAATGAGCCGCTTCCAGCGCGGCAGCGTGCCGATGAAAAAGCGGCAAACAAATCCAATATCTTCCAAATAATGTACGGTCGTGGACAACTTCGATCCGCGCACATCAAAAATATGTTCCGCCACTTCATCCTGCGTGCGGGGGGAACCAAGCAATCGAAGCATCATTTCCAGACTCGCCGGCACGCAATAGTTGTGCTTTTGCACGACCGGCACAAGCGGCAGCGCCACCGACCGTTTCCCTTTCCGCCCAAGCGCGCGGGCGTACGGCGTTTTTTCAAGCTGCGGCTCCGCTTTCACAAGCGATTCAAGCTTCTCCCATTCCTCAAGCTGGTAATACAGTTCGGCGCGCAAATGGGCGAAATAACGGCGATGCATATGAAGCGGATTCAGGCGGTCAAGCTCCTCCATCGCCGCGAGCGCCTCGCGGTAGGCGCGCACATCGCGCAGGCGGCGCACGCGCTCAGCGTAAAACGCTAACACTTGCGGAAAACGCTGCTTTCCTTCTTCCAAAACGGCAAGCGCCTCGCGGTGGCGGCCATCGAGCGCATACAAATCGGCAAGAAGCAAATAGCACATATCGCCGCGCTCCGGGTCATCGAGACCGGCGCGAATCACCTGTTCGGCGCGCTTCCGGTCGCCGGTCTCGATATAAAAATAGCCCCACTTGTCATGCATCGGCGCCGTTTCATAGCGGGCAACCACATCCATCCATTCGTGCGCCTCATCGATCCGCTGCATATCCAATAAAGCGCGCACCAACGCAAACGCCGCCCGGGCGATCGCTTCCCTCGGCTCCTCCACCCGGCCTTCGAGCGCGGCGGTCAGGCGCGGAGTGAGCGCCTCTTCCACATCGAGCGGCCGGCGTTGATCGAGCCATTCGTCGCACAACCACGCGAGCGTCTGCAGCGTGTTGAACTTCCGGTGGGCGTACCGGGCGACAAGCCCGCTATGCCGGTACATAAGCGCGTAGTCGAACAGGCGGACAAGCGTCCGAAACGGTTCGATCTCGTCCCACGAAGCCATGAGCGGCCGCCATTGAAACAATCCCATGTTTTCTAAATGCGGCCGCACCTGGGCAAGGGCATCCACGATTCGTTTTTCTTCAACGAGCAATGCGATCGGTTTGATATGATTCATACAAAGAAA
Source organism: Geobacillus sp. (assembly GCF_017515625.1). NCBI lineage: Bacteria > Bacillati > Bacillota > Bacilli > Caryophanales > Anoxybacillaceae > Geobacillus > Geobacillus sp. Next base: position 4 of record NZ_JAFWFM010000024.1, on the reverse strand, counting down.
CTCC
>NZ_JAFWFM010000208.1:0-11798 GCF_017515625.1 Geobacillus sp. | reverse complement strand
TGACGGCGGGGCGTTTTGTTGCCCTGTAAATGTTGCGACAGAAGGCAAAATATAAATTGTAACCGAAATGAAAACGAAAAAGGAAAAATAAATGTTGCGATTTTGTGACAAGGATAGTATCCTCAAAATAATGGGATGATGAGAATGAACAAACGGCACGAATGGCAAGAAATTATCAACATGTGCAAATGGATGGCGTCAGTGGGATTGATTGTCGGAGTTGTACTGTTATTGCTTATTTTTATCGCAAACGCTTACAACAAAGACTATTTCTTGACGATCATCAGTCTCGGCATTATCGGGGCCTCGATGTTTATGTTCGTATTCGGCCTGTTTATGGGTCTGCTGACGGAAACGTACCATCGCGGCCCGCGCGAGAACGTATAGCGCGCATAGAGAATGAAAAACACCGGAGATTACCTCGGTGTTTTTCGCTTTTGCTGGATGTACCAATAGAAGATGGCGAAACCAAGAGCGACCAAAAAGACTGGAAATAAGAATGGACGGTAGGCATGGATGTACTGCTTGACGGCCATCCAGCGGCTTTCAAAATAGGAGCCGATCGTCAAAAAGACAGCGACCCACACCATCGCCCCGCTGTAGGCGAACAAAGCAAACTTTCTCCAACGGTAGGCGTTCATGCCGGCCCAAAAGGCGGCGAGATGCCGAACGCCGGGGATGAAATAGCAAATGAACAATACCGCTGGGCCGAGCTTCGAAAAAAGCGCTTTTGTTTGCTCGAGCCGTTTTTCTGTAAGATGGAGCTTGGGACCGAATTTATGCAAAAACGGTAGCCCGAGCGTAATCCCTAGCATATAGCTGAGCGAGATGCCAATGATGGCTCCAAGCCAGCAGGAAAGAAAAGCGAGCGGATACGAAAACGCCCCCGTTGAAACGCGGTAACCGGCATATGTCAACAGCAGCTCGTCGGGGATCGGCAGCCCAACAATGCCGAGCATCAGCGCAACCATAATGCCGATGTAGCCGAAGTGTTCGATAAGATAATGCAAATAGTGCTGCAAATGACCACCACGCTTTGCCGCGATTTCTTGTATATGACCATTATAAACCAACGGTCCACAAATGAAAATGGGGCGCTGCGCGTTCATGCCAAACGATGGAACGTATCAAAACACCGTTTCCCTCATACATTGTGATAAGAGGAAAAAGGGGGGGAGATGGATGCGGCAGGACGAGCTGAAAGAGTTGGAACGGGCGATTGCGGAAATTACGGAAATTGCGGAAGGATTTGGCCTTGATTTTTATCCAATGCGTTATGAAATTTGCCCGGCGGACATTCTTTATACGTTTGGTGCCTATGGGATGCCGACGCGATTTTCCCACTGGAGCTTTGGGAAACAGTTTTACAAAATGAAGCTTCATTATGATTTAGGGTTAAGCAAAATTTACGAGCTCATCATCAATTCGGACCCTTGCTACGCGTTTTTGCTCGATACGAATACGCTCATCCAAAATAAGCTGATCGTCGCCCATGTGTTGGCCCACAGCGACTTTTTCAAAAACAACGTCCGCTTCAGCAACACGAAGCGCGATATGGTGGAAAGCATGGCGGCGACAGCGGAGCGGATCAAGCATTATGAACATCAATACGGAAAATTGGAAGTGGAAAAATTTTTGGATGCCGTCTTGGCCATTCAGGAGCATATCGATCCCTCGCTCCTGCGGCCGAAGCTGTCATGGACGTGGGAAGATACGGAAGTGTACGAAGAGGAGGAGCCTCCGAAAACATCGACGCCGTACGACGATTTATGGTCGCTTGACGAGCGAGACAAACTGAAAACGCCGCCGCGAAAAAAACGGCGCAAGTTTCCGCCGCAACCGGAAAAAGATGTGCTATTGTTCATTGAAGAATACAGCCGCGAACTGGAGGATTGGCAACGCGACATTTTAACGATGATGCGCGAGGAAATGCTTTATTTTTGGCCGCAGCTGGAGACGAAAATCATGAACGAAGGATGGGCGACGTATTGGCATCAGCGCATTTTGCGCGAGATGGATTTGACGAGCGATGAGGCGATTGAATTTGCGAAACTGAACGCCAACGTCGTGCAACCGTCGCGCACTGGCATCAATCCGTATTATTTAGGACTGAAAATTTTTGAAGACATTGAAGAGCGGTGGAACAACCCGACTGAGGAGATGAAAAAATACGGCGTCAAGCCGGGGTCGGGGAGGGCGAAAATTTTTGAAGTGCGCGAACTCGAATCCGACATTTCGTTTTTGCGCAACTATTTAACGAAAGAGCTCGTTATGCGCGAAGATATGTATTTGTTCCAAAAACAGGGGAAAGAATATAAAATCGTCGACAAAAACTGGGATCATATCCGCGACCAACTCGTCAGCATGCGGGTAAACAGCGGATTCCCGTATATCACGGTCAATGACGGCGATTATATGCGCAACGGAGAGTTGTATTTGAAGCATTGGTATGAAGGAATCGAACTCGATCTGAAGTATTTAGAAAAAGTGCTCCCATACATTTATCAGTTGTGGGGCCGTCCGGTCCATATGGAGACGGTCGTCGAGGAAAAGCCGATGTTGTTTACGTATGACGGGAAAACGGTGCATCGGAAATATTTATAACATGAGGGCAGGGATCTCCTGCTTTTTTTGTTTGTCACGATGAATATGTGAAAAATGACACAAATTATTCGAAATCATGCCGGATAGCGTCCCCGATTTTATGAAATAATATGGAGTGGATAATTTGTGATGATTGTCACAAATTCTTCACCACTGTTTGTTCGCTCGGGGGGGTAGATATGTGGAAGCGGCATGAAAAAACGCTTGTGTTCGTTAGCTTTGCTGTTGCGACTATTGTCTTGCTTTCCTTGATTGGTCGCTTGTTTTCATAAGGGGGGATGAATCGTGAACGGTTACGATCCGGTGCTGCTTAGCCGTATTTTGACGGGATTGACGCTGACGGTCCACATCATTTATGCCACGATCGGCGTCGGGGTTCCACTGATGATCGCCATTGCCCAGTGGGTTGGGATTCGCAAAAATGATATGCATTACATCTTACTCGCTCGCCGCTGGACGCGCGGTTTTGTCATCACCGTAGCGGTCGGCGTGGTGACAGGAACAGCGATCGGCTTGCAGCTGTCGCTTTTATGGCCGAACTTTATGCAGCTGGCTGGCCAAGTGATCAGCTTGCCGCTGTTCATGGAGACGTTCGCCTTCTTTTTTGAAGCCATTTTCCTCGGCATTTATTTGTATACATGGGATCGGTTCGAAAATCAGAAAAAACATTTGCTTTTGCTTATCCCGGTGGCAATCGGGTCTTCAGCATCAGCCATGTTTATTACGATGGTGAACGCGTTTATGAATACGCCGCAAGGGTTTGAATTTAAAAACGGCGAGCTTGTCAACATCGATCCAATCGCGGCTATGTTCAACCCAGCGATGCCGACGAAAGTCGCCCATGTGCTGGCGACTTCGTATATGACGTCAGCATTCGTGCTTGCTTCGATCGCCGCTTGGCATTTATGGAAAGGCAATCGTCACATTTATCATCGCAAGGCACTTCATTTAATGATGAAAACAGCTTTTATTTTTTCGGTAGCCAGTGTATTGATTGGCGACTTATCGGGCAAATTTTTAGCCGAATACCAGCCAGAAAAGCTGGCGGCCGCTGAATGGCATTTTGAAACGAGCTCCCACGCGCCGCTCGTGTTGTTTGGCATGCTGACAGAGGATGGCGAGGTGAAGTATGCCATTAAAATCCCATATGCGTTAAGCATTTTGGCGCACAACCACCCGGGGGCGGTTGTGACCGGGCTGAACGAATTTCCGGAAGATGAACGCCCACCACTGTACATTCATTACTTATTCGATGTGATGGTCACGATCGGGGTGTTTTTAATGGTTGTCGCAGCCGCGTATTGGCTCGGATCGATTTTCCGCTGGAAGTGGACGGCGAAAAAGTGGTTTTTTGGACTGCTGGTGGCGGGAGGGCCGCTGGCGATGGTTGCGATTGAGGCGGGATGGTACTTAGCGGAAGTCGGGCGGCAGCCGTGGATTTTGCGTGGCTATATGAAAACGGCGGAAGGAGCGACATCGTCGGCGCATGTGGATACGATGCTTGTGTTGTTTTGCCTTTTGTATATGGTGTTAGTAATTGCGAGCGCAATAGTGCTCATCCGTATGTTCCGCCGCAACCCGGTTGAACGGGAGCTGGCAGAGCGGGCCAATAATGGGGAGGTGGCGCCATGACGCTCGAAGTCATTGGCATTTCGGTGTTATGGCTGTTTTTGTTCGGGTACATTATCGTTGGCTCGATTGATTTCGGGGCTGGGTTTTTCAGCGCCTATAGCCATTGGGCAAACAAACAGCATATTTTGCACCGCATCATTCAGCGCTATCTTTCCCCTGTATGGGAAGTGACGAACGTCTTTCTTGTCTTTTTCTTTGTCGGCATTGTCGGCTTTTTTCCGAAAACGGCGTATTATTACGGTTCTATTTTGCTTGTCCCGGCGAGCATCTCCATCATTTTGTTAGCTATTCGCGGCTCGTACTATGCGTTTCATACGTATGGGGGGACGGAACGGAACTGGTATTTAATCGCTTATGGATTGACGGGGTTGTTTATTCCGGCCTCCCTGTCCATCGTGTTGACGATTTCTGAAGGCGGGTTTGTGGAGGTAGGCGCCTCAGGCGTTACGCTGGATTATGGGAAGCTGTTTGCAAGCCCGTTGTCATGGAGCATTGTGCTGCTCAGTGTGACGAGCGTTCTTTACATTTCTGCCGTTTTCTTAACGTACTATGCGGACGAGGCCAAGGATGAACGGGCGCGGGCGCTGTTGCGCCGCTACGCTCTTCTTTGGAGCGGGCCGACGATGTTGTCAGCGCTGCTCATTATTTACCAGCTCCGCTACCATAATCCCGAGCATTACGCCAACCTATGGAATGTGGCGTGGATGCTGGTCATTTCCTTTTTGTGTTTTGTCATTACCGTTTGGCTGCTTTGGCGGCAGCGGCGGTTCGGCTGGGCGTTTATTGCGCTGTTGTTTCAATACGCGTTCGCCTTTTACGCCTATGGCATTTCACATTATCCGTATTTGTTATACCCGTATTTGACGATTTATGACGGGTTTACGAATGAGACGATGGCTATGGCGTTGATCGTCGCGTTTATTGCCGGCCTCCTGTTATTAATTCCGTCACTTTATTTGCTTATGCGCCTCTTTGTGTTTAACAAGGAGTACGTTAAAGGAAAATGGGAAGGGGGAAAAGGATAATGCAAACATTTTTGATCATGTATGCGCCGATGATCATCGTCGCCCTGTCGATCATCGCCGCGTTTTGGGCTGGTTTGAAAGATGTGCACGTAGATAAGTAAACACAATTTCAGCGTCTTGGTAATGCATAGTTTGCCGCCAATCGCCCACACTAGCGGATGACAACGAATAGAGAAAGGATGGGCGAGCATGAAAGAAATATTGGAGCGTGTGAAAGAGCAGCTGGAACAATCGTTTGACGAACCGCGCTCGACGAGTCTTGATGGGGCGATTCATGAGCTTGAACGGTTAAAAGCGAGCGCCAGGGATAAACGGCAAATGATCGAAGATGTCATCCGTGCGGTGACTCACGCGCGCAATGCGCGAATGGAGCTGGCCGAGGCGGGAGATGAATCGGCGACAAACGCTTTCGCTGAGGCCTACCGGGCGCTCGATCAAGCGATTGAATCGTACAGTGGCGTCGATAACGACCCGGTGTAAGACGGATGGGGGCCCCCTTGGCCTTCTGTTGTGACGATTGCGGGGATGGCGGCGAGCTTTTACTTTTTATCACTGGCGATAAAAACGTTGCCGATCGGCACCGCCTATGCGGTGTGGACGGGAATCGGAGCGCTCGGGGCGGCCTTGGTCGGCATGTTGTTTTTAAACGAGCCGGTCAACGCGCTGCGGGTGGCGTTTTTGCTTTGCATTCTTGTCGGAGTCATTGGTTTGAAGTTTACGGCGGGGCAATAAATTGGATTCATTTCTTGCCAAGAAAAAGAGTTGACAACAGGTATAAATATTGAATATCATGAAAATATAAAAACGAATATAGTTTCTTTTGTTAAAGGGGAGTAGCTTTAACAGCAAAGTCGTCAGTTCAGGGCGCATGCCCTCGGCTTTGTTGGCAACGGCGACGTTGTTAGCGAGACCTTTACCGATGTTGGTAAAGGTCTCTTTTACTTATGAAGGCCTTTACCAAGGATGGTAAAGGCCTTCTTTCATGTCATGGAACAAAAGGGGGAAGATAATCGTAAAAGAAGATAGGTTCAGCTTCAAAAAGAACAAAAAGCGGAGGGGATGACATGCGCAAATGGTGGAAACGACTTCGCTTCATCGTCCATGTCCGGCGTTTTCTACCGTTTTTGTTCGAATTTTTCGTTTCTCATGAAGTGCCAATGCGAAAAAAATTGTTTTCTGTCGGTTTGCTGCTTTTGTATATAGCGTTGCCGCTTGACCTCATTCCAGATTGGATTGCGTTGTTTGGTTTGATCGATGATTTGACCGTCTTCCTGTTTATTTTGCAACAAGTCATCAAGATGGCGCCGATTTCGCTAAAGGAAAAATATAACTTTTGAAGGGGGATTGTTCCATGGATGTATTGTCAGCGGAGTTTTGGACGGCGTTGCTGTCGATCATTATTATCGATCTTTTGCTGGCAGGGGATAACGCCATTGTGATTGGATTGGCGGCCCGCAACTTGCCAAAGCATCAGCAAAAAAAGGCCATCATTTGGGGAACGGCCGGCGCCGTTGTTGTTCGGGCGTTAGCAACGATTTTCGTTGTATGGCTTCTTAAAATTCCAGGCCTCTTGCTTGTTGGCGGTCTCTTACTTGTCTGGATCGCTTACAAGCTGCTCGTTGAGGAAAAGGGGCACGATGATATCGAGGCTGGGGGAAGTTTATGGGAAGCGATGCGCACGATTATTATTGCCGATGCGTTGATGGGACTTGACAACGTGTTGGCGGTCGCCGGTGCCGCGCATGGAAATTTTCTCCTTGTTATCCTTGGGCTGCTCATTTCTGTTCCAATCATGGTGTGGGGCAGCACGTTTATTTTAAAATGGATCGAGCGCTTCCCAATCATTATTACGATCGGCGCCGGTGTCCTCGCCTGGACGGCGGCGAAAATGATCGTCGATGAGCCGTTTTTAAAGGCGTATTTTGCCAATCCTGCCGTGAAGTATGGATTTGAGTTGCTTGTTGTTGCCGCTGTCATTGTGGCGGGAACGATAAAAAAACGAAAAAGCGCCAAAGAGACGAAACCGAAAGCCGCCAATGAATAATTGGCGGCTTTTGTGGCTGGGCAATCACCAAGCGGATGGCTATTTCCATTTCAGCAGCAGAAATTGCAGCAGCCATCCAATGGAGAGCCCGGGGATGACAGATAAGATCGGCAGCCAAATCGGTCCAAAAAACACGCCGCCGATCGTCACGTGCGACGAGTACATCAAGCCGACCGTCACAAAGTAGGCGGAGACGACAAACGGCAAAAACGAGTACGGCGTTTGCCCGCCGCCAGCGTCTTTAAACGCATCCCACATGGCAAAAAAGTATAAACATGGATAAAACATCAGCCATCCGATATCGACAATGCGGGCGGCCTCATCCGTACGTCCCAAAAAGCTGAGGCGGATGGCTTCATTGAAATGGGATTGGGTGTTAATCACAAATTCCAACGCAATAAACAAAATTCCTTTTATATACTTTTTGTTCAACAGTTGCCCGAATCCAGGCAAAGCAATGCTCCATAACAATGCTTCGATCGCTTTCACCTTTTCGAACCCTTTACTGAGATAGTATTAGTTGATCGTTGCTTTGTCCGTTGCACCGTCAGATGGACCTGGAGACAATCGATGGGTGTAATTACATTTTTTACTAAAAAGACTTGTTTTATACTTTTTTGCAATAGGAAGGAAGGAAAACTTTCCTATAGAACCAAACGATATGTTAGCTGAAGATAAAAAATACTTTAAATTTTTCTGAATAATGAATATAATAGTTGTGTAAAGGATTTTGACAAATAAATAAAGGGGGAAGCCGTGTGAAGGGGATAAAATCGATTTTGTTATGGGGCCTGATTTCCGTCCTTGGGGCCGCAGCGTTTGCCATTTTGGCTTTAAGCCGCGGCGAATCGGTCAACGCCATATGGCTGATCGTCGCCGCCGTCTGCACGTATGCGGTCGCTTATCGGTTTTACAGCCGGTTTATCGCCCGCAAAGTGTTTGGTCTTGATGATAACCGGAAAACGCCAGCGGAAGTGTTCAATGACGGGAAGGACTATGTTCCGACGAACAAATGGGTGCTATTTGGCCATCACTTTGCCGCTATTGCGGGTGCGGGACCGCTTGTCGGACCGATTTTGGCCGCGCAGATGGGCTATCTGCCTGGGACGCTTTGGATTGTGATCGGCGTTGTGCTCGGCGGAGCGGTGCAAGACTTTGTCATTTTGTTCGCTTCGATGCGCCGCAACGGGAAGTCGCTCGGCGAAATGATTAAGGAAGAAATGGGTCCGGTGACGGGCTTGATCGCAGCGCTTGGCATTTTGGGCATTATGATTATTTTATTGGCCGTATTGGCGCTCGTTGTTGTGAAATCGCTTATCGGAAGCCCGTGGGGGATGTTTACGATCGCCGCGACGATTCCGATTGCGATTTTGATGGGCATTTACATGCGCTTCATCCGTCCAGGTCGTGTTGCCGAGGCGTCGCTTGGGGGATTTGTGTTGTTGATTTTGTCGATTGTGGCCGGTCAGTACGTCGCAGAGCATCCGACGCTTTCGGCGATGCTTACGCTCAAAGGGGAAACGATCGCGATCTTAATGATCATTTACGGATTTGTCGCTTCGGCGCTGCCGGTATGGCTGCTGCTTGCGCCGCGTGACTATTTGAGCACATTCTTGAAAATCGGCACCATCGTCGGATTGGCGCTTGGCATTTTCGTTGTGATGCCGGATTTGCAAATGCCGGCAGTGACGAAATTTATCGACGGTACAGGACCGGTCTTCGCCGGTAATTTGTTCCCGTTCTTGTTCATCACGATTGCCTGCGGCGCAGTGTCCGGGTTCCACGCGCTCGTTTCATCCGGCACGACGCCGAAGATGATTGAGCTTGAAAGCCATGCGCGGCCGATCGGCTACGGTGCGATGTTGATGGAGTCGTTCGTGGCGGTTATGGCGATGGTGGCGGCTTGCGTCCTGACGCCAGGGGCGTATTTTGCCATCAACAGCCCGGCGGCAGTGATCGGCACGGATGTCGTTCAGGCGGCCAAAGTCGTGTCATCGTGGGGATTTACGATCACCCCTGACATGCTGACGAAGCTGGCGAAGGACGTCGGCGAGCAAACGGTGTTGTCGCGCACGGGCGGGGCGCCGACGTTGGCGATTGGGATGGCGCACATTTTATCGAGCGCCATCGGCGGCAAGGCGCTCATGGCGTTCTGGTATCACTTTGCCATCCTGTTCGAAGCGCTGTTCATCTTGACGACGATTGACGCTGGCACGCGCGTCGGCCGCTTTATGATCCAAGATATTATGGGGACGTTCTACAAGCCGCTTGGCAAAACGGATTCGCTTGCCTCGAACTTGATCGCCACGACCCTTTGTGTGTTGGCGTGGGGTTACTTCCTGTACCAAGGCGTCGTCGATCCGCTTGGGGGCATCAACACCCTATGGCCGCTGTTTGGCATCGCTAACCAAATGTTGGCGGGCATCGCCTTGTTGTTTGCGACGACCATTCTATTTAAAATGGGCAAAAAGGCTTATGTTTGGGTGACGCTCGTGCCGACGATATGGCTTTTGGTCGTCACGCTGACGGCGGGGTATCAAAAGCTGTTCCATGAAAACGTTAAAATTGGTTTCTTGTCGCATGCGAAAATGTTCCAAGACAGCTTGAGCCAAGGCAAAATTTTGGCGCCGGCCACGAATGAGGCGCAAATGCGGCAAATTATTATGAACGACTACATTGATGCGACATTGTGTGCGATTTTCATGCTCGTTGTGATTGCGATGTTGATCTCGGCGTTGAACATCTGGATCAAAGTGCTGCAAAACAAACATGTGCCGCTCAAAGAAGCGCCGTACGTGCCGCGCGATGGAGAAGGAGCGAAGCATTATGCCTAAATGGCTGCAAACTGTGTTGGCCTATCGCCGGCAGTTTCTTGACTTGCTTGTCGGCGTGCCGAGTTATGAAAAATATGTCGAGCATATGAAAACCCATCATCCGGGTGAGCCGATCAAGTCGCGGAAAGAGTTTTTCTGCGAGGCGCAAGAGGCGCGCTACAATGCCAAGGGCGGCAAAGTGTCGCGTTGCTGCTAGCGGCTGGAAAGGAAGGAGGGGGGGCCCTTCTTCCTTTTTTCAACGTCTGCATCGAAACGCTGTCCATTCCAGCCTAGGCTTGGCTATGAACATGTGGGAAAAGGGGGATACATAACATGCGCGTTCTTGTCGTGGGAGCAGGGGCGGTTGGCGGCTATTTCGGCGGACGCCTGCTCGAAAAAGGCGTCGATGTGACATTTCTCGTCCGTGAGCGGAGAAAGCGGGAGCTTGAGGAACGCGGGCTTGTCATCCGCAGCGTCCACGGCGATGCAGTGCTCGCGCCGAAACTGATCGCGGCCGGTGAACGGACGGAGCCGTTCGATCTTGTTGTGTTTTCAAACAAGGCGTATCATTTGGCGGGCGCCCTCGCTGATGCTAAACCGTACGTCGGTGAGACAACGATGATTTTGCCACTCTTAAACGGCATGGTCCATATGGATGTGTTGCGGGAGTCATTTGGCGATGACAAGGTGTTGGGGGGCTTTGTTTCATCGAAACGACGTTAAACGAAAAAGGGGAAATCGTTCAAACGGCTGTTGTTTTACGGGCGGCAATTGAAAACAACAGCCTAAAAATATTCATCAATCACCCGTGGTGCTAGATAAAATCAGACAAGCATAAAAATAGCCCTTGCCTGGCGGATCTCCTGTAGAATGAAAGCGCGACCTACCATTCGAAAGGAGAATCCCCATGCAAGAGCACTTTCATTTTACTACAGATCGGGCCAAGATTCAAAAGCAATATGCAGCCATTTTCTTTTTTGTTTCTGCTCAACTTTCATGCATTCAGGTGCATCTTCATCGTCGAAATCGCCATTTGGTCAAGCAAGAGGACGCTGTCATCATCGCCATTCATCTTTTAGGAAAGCTGCTCGGTTTTACTTCTGAACGGGCGTGGCATCGCTTTGTTATCGGGAACTTGTTCCCAAAGGGGCAGTTTCTGGAACGTTCCCGGTATCATCGTCGTTGTCGATCTGCGATCAAATGGATTCGCCATGAATTGGCGAAACGCGGGCAGCACCATGCCTACGCTGTGGTGGATAGCTTGCCAATCGAGTTATGTCATGCCGTGAGAATGGATCGGGTCAAACGGTTTCAAGAGATCGCCAACATCGGGTATTGCGTTTCCAAAAAGCAATGGTACTACGGGTTGAAGCTGCACCTTCAAGTGACCGATCAAGGGCTGCCAATGGGGTATGTGGTGACGGAAGCATCTTGCCACGATCGAATCGCAGCCGAAAGCGTCATGACCCAAATTCCTCATCCCTATAACTTCGGGGACAAAGGGTTTATTAGCAGTGACTTGCAAAAAAGGCTGTACGAAGAATACCAAATGGCGCTTTGGACTCCGTCTCGATTCAGCCGTCGTCCCTCTTTGACAGACTGATGAACTTCGTGCACTCATTCCGGAAGAACAGATTGACCCGTCCCACCGGACCGTTGCGGTGCTTGGCCACAATCAGT
>NZ_JAFWFM010000207.1:0-13518 GCF_017515625.1 Geobacillus sp. | reverse complement strand
GCGTGACGGAAGACCGAACAACGACTCGCTTCACAGACCCATTCATGGGTCTTTAAGCGGCGTTGTTCGGTCACTCGACAGTCGGATGCAATGACCGGCAAAGACGAAAAATGTTAAAGCTTTAAATTGCATCTATATAGCTTGCGTCATCCGGACCGGCTGTAGCGGAAAGCTGCCGCCTGGATGGCTGGCCGACGGCTTCCGCCGGTGGGAGATTGTGTTTCGGTTGGTCTTGGACACTTGAAGCATCATGCCCCCGCTGCTGCTGTCAAGCAAAGATCGTTGCTGCCGACAAGACGAGGCCGGCTGAAGCCGGCCGGGAAAAGCAGCCGCTCCATTGGATGGGGCGGGCTCCGTTTACCATTGGACGGCGATGCGGTTGGCCGCGGCGGCTCCTTTGGGCAGTTCAGCGCCATATACGAAGCCGTCGACTGTCAGGGAGCGGACGTTGCCGGACGGTCGAACCGCAATCTCAAACTGGGAAAAGCGCCGTTCTTCACCTGGTTCAATGGGGACGCCATGGAGCGGGGCAATCCAATATTCGCCGTTTTGCCGCACTTTTTCCCGCCAGTTTTCTTGGATGAACGTCCAACCTTCGGCGCCGCTGTCAGCCAGCCCCTCCTGTGCGGCGCGCCCGCTTTGGGGGAGCGCAATTTTTCCGCTCAGCACCGCTGCTTTCGGCGGCGAGATGCGGAGGCAGACGACCGGATGGTGAAGCGGCGCGGTTCCGCTGTTGCGGATGATGAAGTCGCCAATCACGACAATTTCTTCTTCATCAAGGTGCGTCGGGATCATAACCGAGTAATGAAACAGCGCCAGCACGGAAGCGGCTGGATCGGCGCCGGTGGTTTGTTGCGGTCCGGAGACGCGTTGCTCTGCCTCTTCGAGCGCGATTTCATACAACAAAAGCTGGCGCTCCAAGGCCGCGATCTTTTTCTTGTACATTTCGGCGTTGACTGTTTCGGCTTCACGCAATTTTTCTTTTAGATAGGCGCTGCGCATTTTTTCTTTTTCCAGTTCGGCCTCAAGCTGCTTGATCTGTTGCCTGCACGAGGCGGCTTCAGACCGGTAGTGAATAATTTGTTGCTGCAGGCGGAGGTGCCGGTCATCATTCGCATTTTTCACTCGTTTTCCACTCCTTCCATTTTTATCTTATGTATACGCGGAAGGCAAGTGCCATATAAAAAAGGCTGTTGTTGAGAACAACAGCCTAAGTGGTGCGGGACGTTACATTGCTGGGAATACGTCCGGGCATTGTGGCGGAAATTTGGTTGTCGGGCACAGCGTAGCTTCGGCAAGTTCTTCGCGCGGTTGGCAGAAGCAGGCTTCAACTTCGATTTTGACGTCAGCTTCCACTTGGACTTCAAGGCATAAGGTGATGGAAACGTCGAGTTGAGTGAAGTTGTCCGTGCAAACTAAGCTTGTATCGCATTCAAAGAAGGAAATATGGCAATTGAGCTGCGTGCCTTCCGGAGCGCATAAGATGAATGTTTGCGCCGCGGCAAACGGAATCGGCGCCGATTGGCAAATCACCGTGCCGGTCGGGCTGACAATTTGCACAACGATGTGTCCTTTGACGAGCGCTTTGACTTTTTGCAATGTCACGGTCTCCCCGGAAGGAAGGGTGACGTTGACGGGCTGCCGGCCGTTTGGCTGCATGATTTCTTGGCAAATCAGCGCATCCTGGTCAACAACCGGATCGATTGGATTTCCGGCAGCGTCTGTCAAGAAACAACGAATGGCAAAGTTTTGCGGGTCCATGTTTTGCGCTGCCAAAAAGTCGCAAATCGTCCCGTCTCCCGGACAAGTGTCCGATGGGAAAATCGTTTCCAAATCATCGCCGCTGAAGCTTTTTAATGGCACGTCGATTTGCCGCGTCACCCAGTCATAAATTTTGCGTGTTCTGATGCATACCCTTTCCGTATCGCGATGGTAATGGCCCATTTTCTCGTTCCTCCTATCGTTCATTTGTTCCCCAACGCCTAATGGTTTGGGACTACTGTATACTATGAATGATATAGGTAAATGTGTTGGGACAGATGCGGATTTTTTATCGGCAGGCGTCTGCCGGACGATGAAATAAAGGGGGAGATGACGAATGAGAGAACAACGGGGAGCGGCGAAGGCAGGAACAAAAGGGATAGATGAACGGCGGCTGGCTGAGCGGATTGCTGAGCTGGAGCGCCGGCTCGAAGAAGCAGAGGCAGAAAATGTAGTGTTAAGGGAACTGGCTTACCAAAGCAAGCAACGTTATGAGCAAATAAAGCAGCTGATGAAACAAAACGACGAACTTCGCCGCCAGCTGCAGCAGCTGCAAGGAGAGACGGGAGGAGTACGTGACGAAGAACGGCCGGACAGCTGGTTTTTCCGTACGCTGCGCCAAGAAAACGCGATTGTGCCCCACCCGGACGAGCACAAGGAAAAATGAGGCGCACCCTTGGCCGATAGGGCCATACAATAGCAGTAGCCATACATTTTTTTCATCTGGAGGGATGAGGCCATGACGAAACCAATCTCGCCCAAACCGACGGCTTGGGCGCTCACCTCAACAACCCAGCCAGTGCGGCGCCCGAGAGGCTGCGGCTGCGGCCGGCCGCCGGTCGTAAAGAAATAGCACAAATCCGTGAGAAGCGCCTATACTCCGCTTCCTCTCCTTGCATAGTCTAACAGTGCAACTAGGCGAAAGGAAGGGGGGAAGGGCATGTCGGATCGGAAAAAAGCGAAAGTGATTCATGTCGATAAATTGATCATTCATGCCGATGACATCGTCATTATGCCGCGCGGCCGCATCCGCGATCCATGGTTGTTCCCGCACCGCGATGATACGGAAATGGAAGCCGTTGAAGATGCGCGGGACCGGGATAAGGAAGAACATGGTGAAGGAGGCTATGATCGAAACGAAGGAGAACAGAGACCGTTCTCGTGGATCTAGCCATAAAGCAAATGGGGGACGCCAACGGTGGAGCGTTTTAAAAATTACGGGCTTTGGCTGGCAATCGGATCGTTTGCCGTGATTGCGCTTGAGACATTCGGCGTCGACATTGATCTTGGCAAATATGAACAACTGTACCATGCCTTCTTAAGCATTTTGGTGATGGCCGGTATTTTAAACAACCGTCGCTCGGCCGCGGTTATTCCGATAAAGTTGATGACAAGTCGTAACCCGCATGGGCGCCTGCAGAAGGCGCCCTTTTTGTGCCCGGAAAGGCTGGAAAGGCGACAGAACGTTTTGCAGAAAATGACAATTATAATTTGGCGGCGAAAAAACCATTCTAAACATTGTCACCACCAATCTTACACCATATAAGGAGGACATGAATCATGACGGTTGCAACACAAGTGAAACAAACATTGGCGGGGTTAAAATCGGCTCAAGCGAGCTTCGAAACGTTTGCTTTGCAAACCGAAAACCAAGCCGCGAAACAGCTTTACCAACAAGCTGCCCAACAAACGCAGGCGGTCGTTGATTTGGTGAACTCGCGCATGCAAGAAATTCAAAACGAAGAGCCACAATATAAACAACAATAACCTTCGCTGAAGCGAATGGGATGGTTCAGGCGGAAAGGTTGGCACAGCACGCCAACCTTTCCCGACTTGGCGGAAATACATAAAAACGAATGGGTTGATGAAGATGAAAAAATGGTGGTTGGCGGCCGTCGTTGCGATGATCGCGGTCGGCGGCTGCGCCAAAGAAGAAACGGAACAAAAACAATCGCTGCAAGGGGCAAACCTACTGAGAACCCAAACGTCCGGGACGGCGAAACATGCGGAGCTGAACCAAGGTCCGGCCGAGCGGGCGGCCAGCTATTTGCGCGGGCGCGACGATGTTCGGGACGTGGTGGCGGTCAACAGCGTGGATCGGTTGCTCATTGCTTATCAAATTCCCCATATGAAGCGGTGGAGTCGAAAACAAATTGAGAAAGACATTGACCAAAAACTGCGCGACCTGTTTCCTGGCTATGATGTTGTTTCCTCGAGCGATTTGAAAATTTTTTGGAAGACGAAGGAATTAAAAGCCAACATGGACAATCGACGCTGGGATGAACGAAAAGTCAATCGGGAAATCAAGCGCATTGAAAAGCTAAGCAAAGAGCAAACATAAGAGGTGTCATTATGGCGAATGAAAAACGGAAAAAGCTGACCCCGGTTCAGCAGGAATATCATTTATTCGAAAAAGAGCGGGAAACGAAGCGTCCTATTGTTCGAAACTGTGTTTGCGCGTTTCTCGTTGGCGGAATCATTTGCACGATCGGGCAGGCGATCTCTTATTTCTATATGTACTTCTTTGATTTCACCGAGCAAACGGCAGGCAATCCGACGGTGGCGACGATGGTCTTTTTGTCGATGATTTTAACTGGGTTTGGCGTTTATGACCGGATCGCCCAATTCGCTGGGGCGGGAAGCGCCGTGCCGGTGACAGGGTTTGGCAACGCCGTCATCTCGGCGGCGATTGAGCACCGGACGGAAGGATTTGTGTTAGGCGTCGGATCGAACATGTTCAAGCTCGCCGGATCGGTCATCTTGTTCGGTACGTTTTCCGCCTTTGTTATCGCTCTTGTCAAAACGATTGCGACCCAGTGGGGGGGATTGTAATGCTGAAAGGGCACCGCACATGGGTGTTTGCGAACAAGCCGGCAATCATCGCAACAGCGGCGGTCGGCGGGCCGTTTGAGGCGAACGGCCGCCTCGCGGAAGACTTTGATCTTCTTCACGAAGATTTATGGCTCGGAGAGGAGTCGTACGAGAAGGCGCACCGCGTGCTCATGGAAGAAGCAGCGTTTCAGGCGATGGAAAAGGCCGGATTAGAGAAGGAAAACGTGCAGTTTCTCATCGCCGGCGATTTGATCAACCAGATGACGCCGACAAGTTTTGCCGCCCGAACGCTCGGCATGCCGTACCTTGGCATTTTTGGCGCCTGCTCAACCTCCATGGAAGGGCTTGCGCTCAGCGCTTTTATTACCAACTATGGCGGGGCAGACTATATCTTAACCGGTGCGTCAAGCCATAACACCGCTGTCGAAAAGCAGTTCCGCTATCCAACCGAATACGGCGGGCAAAAGCCGCCGACAGCGCAGTGGACGGTAACGGGAGCTGGCGTGGCGATCGTCAGCCCGAAAGGGGACGGGCCGCGCGTGACGGCAGCGACGATCGGCCGCGTTGTGGATATGGGGCTTGCCGACCCGTTCAACATGGGTGGAGCGATGGCGCCGGCGGCGGTCGATACGATTGAGGCGCATTTGCGCGACATGCAAATCGATGCATCGTATTACGATTTGATCGTCACCGGCGATCTAGGGCGAATCGGACGCCAAGTCTCCCTTGACTTGCTGCGTCAGCACGGCATTGACATCGATGAAGAGCGCTACCAAGATTGCGGACTTCTCATTTACCGTGACGGACAGCCGGTTTTATCCGGAGCGAGCGGGGCGGCTTGTTCCGCTGTCGTCGTTTACGGGCATCTCATCAAACGGATGCGCCGCGGCGAACTGAAGCGCATTTTGGCGGTGGCGACAGGGGCGCTGTTATCGCCATTGTCGTTTCAGCAAAACGAAACGATCCCGTGCATTGCCCATGCGGTGGCGATCGAGTACGGAGGTGAGGCGTAGCGTGTTGGCCATGTTTTTTTGGGCGTTTGTCGTCGGCGGGCTGATTTGCGTGATCGGGCAAATTTTGATGGATGTGTTTAAACTGACACCTGCGCATACGTTGACGATTCTCGTCGTCGTCGGGGCGATTTTGGATGGATTCGGTTTGTATGAGCCGCTCATTAATTTTGCCGGCGCCGGGGCGACGATTCCGATTACGAGCTTTGGAAACGCGCTCGTTCACGGCGCGATGCAAGAGGCGGAAAAACACGGCATTATCGGCGTATTGACCGGCATGTTTGAAGTGACGAGCGCCGGCATCTCCGCGGCGATCGTCTTTGGGTTTATCGGGGCGCTCTTGTTCCGCCCGAAAGGATAGGAGGGATCTTCCATGACCGTTGCTTCGCAGGTGAAACAAACGTTGGCGAGCTTAAAAGGCATTCACGCTGGGCTGCAACAGCTGGCGCTCACTTCCCAGGATGAAACGGCGCAGCGGACGTTTCATGAAGCGATGCTTGCGACAGAGGAGATCATCGCGGACATCAAAGACCGGATCGGCCGGCTCGAGTTCGAGGAGCCGCAATATCACGGAAAGTAAGGAGCATGATCGATGCCTATATGGTTAGAAACCGCCATTCGTTCGATTTGCATTTTAATCGGGGTGTTTGTGATCACCCGCATTCTCGGCAAAAAGCAATTATCAAAATTGTCGTTTTTTGAATACATCGTCGGCATTACCGTCGGCGATATTGCTGGAACGATGTCGGTCGATTTAGGAATTTCGTTGCAAGAAGGCATCACCAGCATTTTGATTTGGTCGCTGTTTCCAGTGGCTGTCGCTCGTCTCTCGCTGCGCAACAAGAAATTTCGCGATTTTGTCGAGGGCAATTCCACGGTTTTTATTAAAAACGGCAAAATTTTAGAGGAAAACTTGAAACGGGAGAAATATACGGTTGACGAGCTGCTCGAACAGCTGCGCAAAAAAGATGTGTTCCGCGTCGCCGACGTCGAGTTTGCGGTGCTTGAGCCAAACGGCGACTTGAACGTGTTGCTGAAGCGGGAAAAGCAGCCCCTCACCGTCGGAGATGTGTTCCCAAACCCACCGCGGGAAAAAGAGCCGCAAACGGTCATTATGGACGGCATGATTTTGGATGAGCCACTCGCTACGATGGGGCTTAGCCGCGGCTGGCTGAAGGAACAGCTTGACAAACAAGGAGTGGCGATTGAAAATGTGTTTCACGCCCAAGTCGATTCATACGGACAGCTGACGATCGATTTGTACGATGATAAGATCCAAATTGCCGAGCCGCAGGAGAAAAAGCTGCTCTTGGCCGCGATGAAAAAAATGCAGGCTGATCTGGAGCTGTATGCGTTGCAGACGAATTCCGAAGAGGCGAAGGCGCTGTATGAACGAAACGCCGCAAAAATGGCAGAGCTTGTGCAAAAAGTCGAACCGCTCTTGCGAAACTGATGACACAGGAGTAAAAGACGATGGAAGACAAACGGATAAAAACGACGGATGAGGAAATTCAAGTCCAATTGAAACCAAACGACCGCTCCGAGCGGACGCGGACGACCGATGAGGAAATTTCGATTGAATTCATGTTTGACAGCCCGCAGCTGATGCGCCAGCCGAAAGACTACGACGAAACTGAATATTGACGGCTTCCGTTTCCACAATCAGCGATCCATAAGGAGCTGTCTGTTCATTCGCATGGCTGTCCGAGAAGGAAAGCTTCCTTCTCGGACAGCCTCTTTTTGTTGCCCTTCTTCTCTGGCGAGGCAAGGATGCCGCCCCGTCTTACTCCGGCAGGGACTGCAAAAAGGCGCGCACTTCTTCCGGCGTTTTCGCATCAGCGCTATGCAGATGGGCGATTTTTTCCCCGTTTCGGAACACAAGAAGACTTGGAATGCCAAGCACTTGGTACTTATCACTAATATCTAGAAACTGATCTCGGTCGATTTCGAACCAGTCGTACTGCCCGTAATCGCGGATGATGTCATCGATGAACATGTTCAGGCGCACGCAGTCTGGACACCAAGTTGTGTAAAACTTCATAATCGCTGGCTTATCGCCGGAAATGGCCGCCTCGAATTGCTCAACTGTTTCAATTTGTCTCACATTCGTTCCCTCCCTTTCATGTTGCCGTTCATCTTTACTTTACCATATGGCAAGGCAAAAAAAGAACGGGGACGCCTTCACCTCGGGCAGTCGTTTTTGCATACAACAGTAAGAAAGGAGGGGAAAGTGTGAGCAAAGAGTTGGAAAAAGCGCTCGAAAATTGGGTTGCGTCGCGCAAAGAAGGGCATGAAACGTTCATCCGCCTGTTTGAACAATGGGGAAAGGACTTTAACAAACAGCTGCAAGAAATCGAAAAATTGAACAATGGATTTTTAAAAAGTGTACAAGGCAACTTGGACTACATCGAGCAATGGTTTGCGAAGAAGGAGCGGGAATTTGCCGAGCTGTTCCGCCGATTTGGATGACAAAATGGCCTTTGCGCCCATACGCTCCGCTAAGCCGGTGAATACGATACAGTAAACGGAGAAGGAGGTGAACATTATAATGGGCTTCTGCGGTTATGGTTATCCTTACGGCTACGGCTATGGCGGTGGCTATGGCGGTGGCTATGGCGGTGGCTTTGTGCTGATTGTCGTGTTGTTCATTTTGTTGATTATTGTCGGCGCGGCATTTGTCGCCTAACGGAAAAAGCGAATGGGATACGGGCCGTTTCGGCGCCACGGAGCGGCTCGTATTTTTCTTTCCCTAATTTGATGCACGCCGAGGCGGGAGCATCATACGATATAGCAGGGAGAAGGAGGCAGAACGATGGATCAGCAATTTTTTAAAAACATCGAACAGAAAACAGGTGTCAATATGAAAGACGTTTTTGAGCTCGCCAACTCGCTGCAAAACGCCAATTTCAGCGATGAAAAAACGGTGCGCCAAGTGGTGAAGCGGGTGGCGCAAATTGCCAACCGGAAAGTGCCAAAAGAACTTGAGGACCAAATCGTCAAGGCGATCGTCCATAACGGCAAACAAATTGATTTGAACACGATCGCCAATATGTTGAACAACAAAAAGTAAGCAAAAGGGAGCTTGCGTGCGCACAGCTCCCTTTTGCTCTGCTTGGCTCAGGAGAGCGAAACGATGTTCGATGATCCCAAGCCTTGGATCAGTGTAGACGAGGCTGTTCTATGGCCATCATTCGAGTGATTTCACCATCGTGACATGTGGGATGCCGGCGTCCATAAAGACGCCGGAGACGGTCGTATAGCCGAGCTTTTGGTAAAACGGTTCTGCGTGCGTCTGGGCGTTCAGTTTCGCCGTTTTCGCCCCTTTTGTTTTCGCAAGCTGCTCCAACGCCTCCATCACCATCCGGCCGACGCCGCGGCCGCGGTAAGCCGGCAAAACGCAGATGCGCTCCGCTTTGCCAACCCCTTCATCGACCAGGCGAAACCGGCCGGCTGCGACTGCTTGTTCGCCATCGTATAGGACGAGATGGAACGATTCATGTTCAAATGCATCGATTTCTTCTTCTTCCGGCACGTTTTGCTCTTCGATGAATACAATCCGACGGACGCGCAACGCGTCTTCATACAACGCGCGGTCTTCCGTTGTTCCAATGGCGACGTTCATTCTCCCGTTTCCTTTCCTCCAACGATAAAGGTTTCATAGACAGTCCATGATCCGTTCTCGAGCTGGTAAAGAAGGTGGAACCGGTCGACCGTCTCTTCAAAATGGACGTTTTGCAGCCGCAGTTGGCTGTAGACGTCAGCGTATTCCGCATTCGGCAAATCGCGGCCAATTGTAATGTGCGGCACGAACACGAATTCCGGCTCCCCGGCAAACAAGCCGCTGTGCAGCTGCTCGTGCAACCGTTCCAGCACTTCGTTTGGCTCGACTTTCAAATAAATGATGTGGCTTGTCGGGTAAAACGAGCTGAATTTCGTCACTTTGATCGGAATTGGCTCCGTTTCCGCTGCGATGCGGCGCAGCTCTTTCGTCATTTCTTTGATTTGCTCCTCATCCGCCTCAAACGGGTATTTTAATGTAATGTGCGGCGGGATGAGGGCGTAATGGCTGTCGTACCGCTTCCGGTACGAGTTGGCGAAGTCTTGAATCCGCTTTGGCGGAAAAATGACAATGACGTACTTCATTCCGCTTTCCCTCCTTCAGATGGTTCGTTTGCCGTTATTTACAGCGACAAAATGGCCGATACCGCCCGGGGCACATCCGGCTGCCAATACGTCCATGCATGCCCGCCGGCAAATTCATGGTACGTGTAGGGAAACCGCTTTTCGATCAATAAGTCCCGTGCGGCCCGGTTCGGGGTGATAAAATCGCGTACATGGCCGTCCGTCGTTTTGACCGCCGTTTCTTCTGCGCCGACGGAATGGTAAAGGGAAAGAAGCGACGGGGCGCGGAACGCGCGGATGCGTTCGAGCACTGAGTCGTCAATGTAAGGAGACTGCATGGCGATTTTTCCAAATGTATGCGGATACAACAGACCGGCTAGAAGCGACACGGTTCCTCCCAGCGAATCGCCAATCAGCGCTCGTCCTTTGCCCATTTGATATGTCGGCAGCTCGCGATCCAAAAACGGCGCGAGCTCATGGGCCAAAAAGCGGATATAGGCTTCGTTTTTTCGACCGGCCGGGTGGTATTTCTCGTAGCGGTCGCTGACGTTCCGGTACGGGATGCCGACAACGATCGTTCGGTCGATCGTTCCTTCGTCCATGAGTGTCTCGATCACGGTTTTGATTTTTCCGTACATAAAATAATCCTTGCCGTCTTGCGCGATTAATAAAGAATATTTATGCAACGGAGAAAAATCGCTTGGCAAGTAGACAAGCAACCCGATTTCTTCTTGCAGCTCCCTGCTGTAAAGCGTATAATCGCGCATCGTTCCTGATGCTGTCGCCATGATCATCCTCCATGAAAGCGCAAGTTCACTTGTTATTGTAACATATTTAGGCAAAAAGATGTTAACGAAGGGCTCGAATTTTTCGTGAACTTGCCGAACATTGGTGCCGGCAAAAAAAATGACTTGCAAAAATGACCGGAATGCGTTACATTTTTTAATAAATTAACAATTAACAAAATTAAATACGCAGCGGTTCTTATCAAGAGAAGCGGAGGGAACTGGCCCAATGAAGCTTCAGCAACCAGCCGCCCGACGGCCAGGTGCTAAATCCAGCGAATTGAGCATTCAATTCGGCAGATAAGAAGAAGCATGACCATGTTCGTATGGAAAAGTCTTCTTCTTAGAAGACTTTTTTTATTTACTCAAGCGGCCGCTCCCTCAACCGAGAGGCGTCGAGGATCAAGGCCCTCGGCTGCTGCTTGACCAACAGCGGCGCTTCGTTGGGCGTTAAGTGGTTGGCCGTTGATCCATGATGGAATTTTCAACAGAAGGAGAGAGATGAGGTGGATAAACTAGAAACGTTGTTAGCGCAAATTGGCAACCGGAGCGAAACGGTGACGGGGACGGTCAACCCGCCAGTTTATTTTTCCACCGCCTACCGTCATGCCGGCATCGGGGAGTCGACCGGGTTTGACTATATCCGCACCGGCAACCCGACGCGCAAAATCGTCGAAGAAGCGATCGCGAGACTGGAAGGCGGCGACCAAGGCTATGCGTTCAGCTCCGGCATGGCCGCCATTCAGACAGTGCTCGCCTTGTTTGAGAGCGGAGACGAGTTTCTCGTATCGGCCGACCTTTACGGCGGGACGTACCGCCTGTTTGAGCGCGGCTGGCGCAAGTACGGTCTCGGCTTTCATTACGTCGATTTTGCTGATCTCGCTGCGGTGGAAGCGTGTATCACCGAAAAAACGAAAGCGATTTTCCTGGAAACACCGACGAACCCGCTTATGCATGAGACCGATATCCGCGCCGTCTCCGAATTCGCCAAACGGCATGGGCTGCTGCTGATCGTCGATAACACGTTTTACACGCCGGTGCTCCAACGCCCAATCGAACAAGGCGCCGATATTGTCATCCACAGCGCCACGAAATACTTAGGCGGCCATAACGACGTGTTGGCTGGCCTTGTCGTCGCCAAGGGCGAGGAGCTCTGTCAACGCCTGACCGAGTATCAGAACGCCATCGGCGCGGTGTTGTCGCCGTTTGATTCGTGGCTGTTGATTCGCGGGATGAAAACGCTGGCGCTAAGGATGCGCCAGCATGAAGAAAACGCCAAGCGCATCAGCGCCTTTTTGCGCGAACATGAAGATGTCACTGATGTGCTGTATCCGGGGAGAGGCGGGATGCTGTCGTTCCGGATTGCCGATGAAAAGTGGGTGAACGGGTTTTTAAAAAGCTTGCGCCTCATTACATTCGCGGAAAGCCTGGGCGGAGTCGAAAGCTTTATTACGTACCCAGCGACGCAGACGCATGCGGACATTCCTGAGGAAATCCGCATCCAAAACGGTATTTGCAACCGGCTGCTCCGCTTCTCGGTCGGCATCGAACATGCGGATGATTTAATCGCCGACTTGGCGCAAGCGTTCAAACACATGAAAGAGGTGTAAGCGATGGAACGGGAATGGTCGTTTTCAACGAAACTGCTCCATAATGAATGGAAAGTCGATCGCCACACGGGAGCGGTGAGCGTGCCGATCCAGCACGCCTCCACGTTCCATCAGTTCGATTTCGCCACGTTCGGCAAATACGACTACAGCCGCTCCGGCAACCCGACGCGCGAGGCGCTTGAGGAAACGATCGCGGCGTTAGAAGGCGGAACGCGCGGATTCGCCTTCGCTTCTGGCATGGCGGCCATTTCGACGGCGTTTTTGCTCTTGTCCCGAGGCGACCACGTCCTCGTGACCGAAGACGTCTACGGCGGCACGTACCGGATGATCACGGAAGTGTTGACCCGCTTTGGCATCGAGCATACGTTTGTCGATATGACAGATTTAAACACAGTAGCGGAAAACATTCGTCCGAACACGAAAGTCATTTATATGGAAACGCCGTCCAATCCGCTGTTAAAAGTGACCGATATTCAAGGCGTCGTCAAGTTGGCGAAGGCGCATGGCTGTTTGACATTCTTGGATAATACGTTCATGACGCCGGCGTTGCAGCGGCCGCTTGACCTTGGCGTCGATATTGTCCTTCACAGCGCCACGAAATTTTTAGCCGGCCATAGCGACGTCGTCGCCGGATTGGCCGTGGTGAAAGATGAAGAGTTGGGAAAAGAGCTGTACAAACTGCAAAACGCGTTTGGTGCCGTTCTTGGCGTCCAAGATGCGTGGCTTGTGCTGCGGGGATTAAAAACGCTCCACGTTCGGCTGAAGCAGTCGTCCGAATCCGCCCTGGCCATCGCTGAGTATTTGGCGCGCCATCCGAAAGTGGAAGATGTGTATTATCCAGGGCTTTCGCACCACCCAGGCCATGACATCCAGCGCCATCAGGCGGCCGGGTTTGGCGCTGTGCTGTCGTTCCGTTTAGCCGATGAAGAAGCGGCTCGGACGTTCGTCCGAAACGTCCGCTTGCCGGTGTTTGCTGTCAGCCTTGGGGCGGTCGAGTCAATTTTATCGCACCCAGCGAAAATGTCGCATGCGGCGATGCCAAAAGAAGAGAGGCTCCGGCGCGGCATTACCGACGGCTTGTTGCGGCTGAGCGTCGGGCTTGAGGATGTCAACGATTTGATCGCCGATTTTGAGCAGGCGTTGTCGTTTGTTCAGGAGCGGCCGTCAGTTTCAACGCCATAGCCATCAGCCCGCCAAGCCTTCACAGCTCGGCGGGCGGGTCAAGATGCCGCTGAGGTTGACAACAGCCGCTCCTCTTTTAACTTCCCTCCGAAAGAAGTCTCCTACTTCTAAACGTGAAGGTGCGCCAGCACCAGTGAAAGTGGGAGATGAATGTCGGTTGGCGTTAGCCAACGAATAGGATAGAATATGGCTAGAACGGACACCTTCGGAACGAAG
>NZ_JAFWFM010000206.1:0-3502 GCF_017515625.1 Geobacillus sp. | reverse complement strand
GTTTTGGTGACTCTATTCTACCAGAAAAAAGGGCGATTCTTCTATATTTGAGGCAAAAAAGTGGGGGCTGATCCCAAAACGCATTCGCGTTTTGGGTCAGCCCCTTATCGACCGAAAAATTCGATCAACGTTGCGATGATGAACATGGTAGCGAAAAAGCCGAACGACACGATGAATCCGACGGCGGAATCGACGGCGTCATTTCGTTGGCTTTGCACTTCTTTTTCAAATACGTTCATCGTTTTCCCCCTCCTCGTTCAATCATTTTTAGTATAGACGAAAACGTGTGAAAAATCTACCGCCGCTCGCTTCTTTTCCTTCCTTGACAACAGTTGACACAAATACTTTCAAACAGCCGGGAAAACATAAAAATAACCCGCTGGCCAATAAGGTCCTAGGACTTATAGGCTGGCGTTTATATAAAGGGGAACCGGTTTTTTCGGAAGCCGGTTCCCTTGTAAAATGACGAAAAACGGTGTATCTTTTCTAGCAGAGACGTTTGCTGGGGAATGGAGACGGGAACATGCTGGAACGCGTATGGGGAAACATGGAAAAACGGCGTTTTTCTCTTCTTTATTTATTATACGGCAATGAGCCGTTTTTATTAACGGAAACGTATGAGCGATTGGTGAACGCAGCGCTTGGCCCCGAGGAGCGCGAGTGGAACTTGGCTGTGTACGACTGCGAGGAAACGCCGGTCGAGGCGGCGCTTGAGGAGGCCGAGACGGTGCCGTTTTTCGGCGAGCGGCGCGTCATTTTGGTGAAGAATCCATATTTTTTTACGGCGGAAAAGGACAAAGAGATCGAGCACGATTTGGCTAAGCTGGAGAACTATTTCAGGGCGCCGGCGCCGTTCTCGATCGTCGTCTTTTTGGCGCCGTATGACAAGCTCGATGAGCGGAAAAGAATTACCAAGCTCGCCAAGGAGCAGTGCGAAGTTGTGGCCGCCGCCCCGCTTCAGGAAGCGGAGCTGCGCGCTTGGGTGCGCCGCCGGTTGGAAAGCCAAGGAGCATCGGTGGCCGAGGAAGCCATTGAGCTGCTTTTGCAGCGGGCC
Organism: Geobacillus sp.; assembly: GCF_017515625.1. Classification (NCBI taxonomy): domain Bacteria; kingdom Bacillati; phylum Bacillota; class Bacilli; order Caryophanales; family Anoxybacillaceae; genus Geobacillus; species Geobacillus sp. Next base: position 2,448 of record NZ_JAFWFM010000206.1, on the reverse strand, counting down.
GGAACGCGGTTGTCCGCGCTGGCGAACGAAATCGACAAGCTCGCTTTGTTTGCCGGACCGGGCGGAGTAGTGGATGAGGCGGCCGTCGAGCAGCTTGTCGCTCGCACGCCGGAAGAAAACGTCTTTGCGCTTGTCGAACAAGTGGCGAGGCGCGATATCCCGGGAGCATTGCAGACGTTTTACGATTTGCTTGAACATAATGAGGAGCCGATCAAAATTTTGGCGTTGCTTGCAAGCCATTTCCGCCTGTTGGCGCAAGTGAAATGGCTCGCCCAAACAGGTTATGGGCAGACGCAAATTGCTTCGGCCCTCAACGTGCATCCGTTCCGCGTCAAGCTCGCCCTTGCCCAAGCCGCCCGCTTTTCCGATGCGGAGCTGACGGAAGCGATCACCGAGCTGGCCGCCGCTGATTATGACGTAAAAAGCGGAGCCATGGACCGCCGGTTGGCCGTTGAGCTGTTGTTGATGCGTTGGGGCGCTCGCCCGGGGCGGAAAAGCCAGCGATAAAAAGCATGCGCCGTTGGCTTTTTTGCCGTCTGCTTCGCCTGCATGGCGGCGTCACAAAGAAAAAAGAGGGGACAAAAAAACGACCTGGCGCCAGGTCGTTTTTCATTAGGAAGCTTGAATGCTGTTCAATTTTTTCGCTAAGCGCGATTTTTGCCGGCTGGCGGCATTTTTATGGATAAGGCCTTTGCTCGCGGCTTTGTCTAATTTTTTCGACGCGACAATGAACGCTTCTTTCGCTTTTTCCACGTCTTTCAATTCAACGAGCGCTTCAAATTTTTTGATAGCCGTGCGCATGGCCGATTTCATCGAGGCGTTGTGGGCCCGACGTTTTTCGCTCGTTTTCGCGCGTTTGATCGCCGATCTAATGTTCGCCACGTCCGTTCACCTCCGTTATCGTTCCGATTTTTGCTCTGAACAAGAACAAGTGTTATTCTATCAAACGTGTTTTGATTATGCAAGAGTGTTCAAGCAAAAATCCTTTACGAAATATGAATGACGGCGTTTCATTGCGGCGACAATAAAAGAAAACGGCACAAGGAGGAACGACATGAAACAGCAGCCGCTCGATTTGCGCATGTATTCGGTGCGCACCGACTTGGCGATCGAGGCGCATGAAATTGCGGTCGAGGAGCGTTTGCAACAAAAAAAGGAAGGCGCCTCCCCGATTGAGGGGGTCATCATCCGCGACCAAGAGATCGATGGCGTCAAGCTGTCGCACGCACACGTCACAGAACAAGGAGCGGCATCGATCGGCAAAAAGCCGGGCCATTATGTGACGATTGAGGCGCAAGGCATCCGTGAACAAAATACGGAATTGCAGCAAAAAGTGCAGCGTATTTTTTCGGAACAACTGAGCGCCTTTTTACAACGGCTCCGCATTCCCGAGCAAGCGAGCTGCCTAATTGTCGGGCTTGGCAACCAAAACGTCACGCCGGATGCGCTTGGGCCGCTGACGGTGGAAAACGTGCTTGTCACCCGTCATCTGTTTCAATTGCAGCCGGAAAGTGTTGAGGAAGGATTTCGCCCGGTGAGCGCCCTCGCTCCAGGGGTGATGGGAACGACCGGCATTGAGACGAGCGATATTATTGATGGCGTCGTCCGGAAAACGAAGCCGGATTTTGTCATCGTCATCGATGCGCTGGCCGCCCGTTCAATCGAACGGGTCAACGCGACGATCCAAATTTCCGACACCGGCATCCACCCCGGCTCGGGCGTTGGCAATAAGCGGAAAGAACTGAGTTACGAGACGCTCGGCATCCCGGTCATCTCGATCGGCGTCCCGACGGTCGTCGATGCCGTTTCGATCACAAGCGATACGATCGATTTCATTTTAAAGCATTTCGGCCGCGAAATGCGCGAAAGCCAGCGGCCGTCAAGCGTGCTGGCTCCGGCCGGCTGGGCGTTCGGGCGCAAAAAGAAGCTGACGGAGCAAGATATGCCGTCGCCAACCGAACGGTCGACGTTTCTCGGCATGATCGGCACGCTTGGTGATGAAGAAAAGCGGCGTCTGATTTACGAAGTGCTCGCCCCGCTCGGTCATAACTTAATGGTGACGCCAAAAGAGGTCGATTCGTTCATCGGCGATATGGCGAACTTACTGGCCGGCGGCTTGAACGCGGCGCTGCACCGGCAGGTTGACCAAGGCAACGTCGGCTCTTACACCCACTAGACAAAAAATGGTTCTATCTTTCCCGGCTTGGCCATACGTTAAAGTGAGGAGACAAGCCGGGAAAGGGTGGGAATATGAAACGATGGCGCTCCCCCAACGTCGTGATCGCCGTTCCAGGAGCCAGCTTAAAAAAACTGTTTATGCTCATCATCCTTGGATGCATGATGATGTTTATGCTCGTCGGAGCGCTTACGTCGCTGCGGCCCGAATACCGTCCGTCGTCATCATCGCTGAACGATATGGCCGCCCATTTTCCGGAGGAGATGTTCATT
>NZ_JAFWFM010000023.1:0-18403 GCF_017515625.1 Geobacillus sp. | reverse complement strand
TGATCAATTTTATAGTTTTGTGTACAATTCATCTGAAGTCCTCCTTGGCATGATGGTAATTGTTTGACACCCCTGCATCATACCAAGAGGGCTTTTTTTGATCAAGTCCCCGGAAAAGCTCCTAACGGGAATGCTCCTTTTTGAGCAATCCATTGGTCTTTACTTATTATAATGTACAATGATTGGGAATGTAAATAACGCTTTCGGACAAGTGGTAAGAAATGATGCCAATGCCGGCCGTTGCTTGCTTCAGACAAAAAAGAAGGAAGGAGGGACGCTGTCACGGACGGATGATGGTGCGGTAGGCGCAGCGGTGGCTGCCTTCCATCATATTTTCCGTTTCCGTTACTTCAGCACCGGCAAACAGCGTCTCGACCATTCCCTCCAAAAAAGCGTGGTGCATGCCGCAGACGGTATCAGGTGCTTGCGCGGCGATTTCTTTGAACGGGCAGTTGAAAATATCGAGGTATAGCACTCCTTTTTCTTCATCATAGTGCAATTGCGGCAAAAATCCAGCCGCTTCGGCCGCCTCTTCCATTATGGCGATTTTGTCCGCCATGGTGAGCGCGCTCGCTGTGCCGTTATGCGGCAAACGGCTGGCGATGAGCTCACGGCCGAACCGCTTTCCTGTTTCACGCAACGCCTCGCTTCCAATGGGACCGAGTTTGGCCATCGTTTGAATGGCGATGCGGGCGAGGAGTTGATAATCGCGGAACGGAAAATACAGCCCGATCACTTCGTCGGACAGGCGGTACAGCCGGCTCGGCCGCCCGCCTTTTCCCGTTTTTTGCGTATCCGATACGACCATGCGAACGTCTTCAAGCTTCGTTAAATGCAAGCGGGCAACGTTTGGATGGATATGAAATTTTTCTGCGATTTCTTGAACAGAAACTTCGCGATGCACTTTTGCCATATATTCATAAATATGAAATCTTGTCGGGTCAGACAATACGCTTGTGATTTTCAGCGTTTGTTCCATTGGTTTCCCTCCTAAATGAATCATTGATATGGTTATTATAATGAAATCGTCCAAAGCGAGGAATGATTTTTGTCACTATTGGCAGTGAGTGGACTGACATTCAAAAAAATTTCACAAAAAAGCTGCGCCAAAAGCAGGATAACGACTCATGCTCGTCGAAATACAAAGCAGTCTGTCGAAAGGAGGGAATATGTGCTGAACGAGATCGAACAAACGGCAAACCGCCTTCTCGCCGAAGCGGTGCAGCGCCGCGCCTCGGATCTTCACCTCGTTCCGCGCCGCCGCGATGCCGCTGTTCGTCTTCGGCTTGATGGCATGCTTGTCGACGTTGGCGTGCTTTCGAAGGAAACGGCGGAACGTCTCATCGCCCACTTTAAATTTTTAGCCGGCATGGACATCGGGGAACGACGCCGTCCGCAAAGCGGCGCCATGGAAGTGGCTGAGTTTGGGGAAACGGTGTATTTGCGTTTATCGACATTGCCGACGCTCTACGATGAAAGCCTCGTCATTCGGCTTCTGCCGCAGCGCTTCTCTCTGCCGCTTCGCGAACTATCTTTATTCTTCCGCTCCACCGCACGATTATTTTCCTTCATGCAGCATCCGCAAGGGCTTGTGCTGTTGACCGGCCCGACGGGGTCGGGAAAAACGACGACCCTCTACACCCTTCTTGATCTTTGCCAAGCTGAAAGGCAACGCAACATCATCACGCTTGAAGATCCGATCGAAAAACAGAACGAACGATTGTTGCAAGTGCAAATCAATGAAAAAGCAGGCATCACATACGCCGCCGGGTTAAAAGCGGCGCTGCGCCATGACCCGGATGTGTTGATGGTCGGCGAGATCCGCGATCATGATACGGCGGCCATTGCCATCCGTTCAGCGTTGAGCGGCCATTTGGTCGTCTCGACGATGCACGCCGCCGATGCAGTCGGCGCCGTCTACCGGCTGCATGAATTCGGCATTCCGCTCGGCGATTTGGCCGAGACGCTGCTTGCCGTCTCTGCCCAGCGGCTTGTCGAGCTTTGCTGCCCGCTGTGCGGCGACGATTGCCATCCATCGTGCGGCCGTCTTGGACGACGCCGGCGCACGGCTGTTTATGAGTTGCTTTGCGGTTCAGCGCTGGAGGACGTGATTCGTTCCCTCTCCAATGGGAGAGGGAAGCCAAAGCGCTCTTATATGACGCTGGCGCGCTTGATCCGCAAGGGGATTGCGCTCGGCTACCTGCCCGTTCGCATGCTTGAGCTCGTCGGAGGGGGAGAAAGATGAAACGCAAAATGTGGCCGCTCGCTGAACAGGCGTTGTTTTTCACTCGGCTCGGCCGGTTGCTCGAGCGCGGTTACCCCCTTGGGCAAGCGCTTGAGTTTTTGGCCATTCAGGCTCCCACACACCGCCGGATGGAAGTGGAACGCTGTTTGCAGCAGCTGCGCGCCGGGCTGCCGCTGTTTGCGGCTGTCGAAGCGCTGTCGGTCGACCGCATGGCGGTTAACCTTCTCTTTTTTGCCGAACGGCATGGCGATTTACCGCGCGGCATGGCAGAGACAGGGGAAGCGCTGGCGCAAAAAGCGCGCTTCTACGAGCAGCTTCACCGCTTCAGCCGCTATCCGCTGTTCCTTCTTTCTTTGCTCATCATCATGCTCGTCTTGATGGAATGGTGGCTGCTGCCGCAGTTTGAACGGGCGGCGGCGGCGTTTTCTCCACAACGCGGGCACACCGCTTGGCTGCTTGCGGTGGTCGCCCATGCCCCTATGGCGATGGCGGCCATCGCCGTCTTGGCGGTGTTCTCTGGGCTGTTTTACACCGCTTATTTCCGCCGCTGGCCGGTCTCCCGAAAACTTCAATTCGCCTTGCGAATTCCAGGGCTTGCTTCGTTTCTGAGACTGTTCCTCACCTGCCTGACTGCCCGACAGCTCGGGCGCTTGCTGCAGGCCGGGTTGTCGGTTTATGATGCGCTCGGCGTGTTCAGCGAGCCGTCGTCCTGGCCATTTTTGCAAATGGAAGGCCGGCGCCTTCGCCACGGGTTGATGAAAGGGATGGCGCTTGACAGATTAATCGGCGCCGCCCGCTATTACGAACAAGAGCTGGCGCTTGTCATCCGCCACGGCCAGTCGAACGGCGAGCTTGGCAAAGAACTTGAACATTACAGCGAGTTTTTGCTGCAGATGATCGAAAAACGGGCCGAGGCTGCGCTGAAGCTCGTGCAGCCGCTTTTGCTGTCGGTTGTCGGGGCGCTGATTGTCGGCATGTATTTGGCCATTTTGCTGCCAATGTTTTCGATGTTGAACAGCTTGTAAAACAAGCGATAACTACATTTGTCGAGCGAGGAGGAATAGTTGTGAACCAAAAAGGGTTTACGCTCATTGAAATGTTGATCGTCCTGATGGTCATTTCCGTGCTGCTGCTCATTGCGATTCCGAACATTGCGAAACATAACAGCATGATTAACGAAAAAGGGTGCGAAGCGTTTCTGAACACCGTGCAGGCGCAAGTGAAGGCATACGAGATGGAACATAACAAAATTCCGACGGTGCAGGAATTGCTCGCTGGCCGCTATATCAAGTCGGACAAATGTCCGAACGGTCATGCCATCCAAATCAGCGCGAACGGCGATGTGAGTGAAAGTGGCTCGTAACGGCGGGTTTACGCTGCTTGAAATGCTGGTCGTTTTATCGGTCGTCCTTTTGCTGTCGGTGTTGGCTGTTCCGGCGTTCGGTGGGGCGGTGCGCCAGCAGGAGGAAGCGCATATGCTGGCCGTGCTGCGCGTCGACTTGTACAGCGCGCAGCAGCACGCCATCGCCCATCGGAGGAAGGTGTCCGTCTTTTTCAGCAATGGACGCGGTGAGTATAGGGCGGTCGAAGGAGGAAGCGGCCGGACAGTCGTTGTCCGCTCGCTTCCTGCGCCTTGGCGGTTTCAGCTCGGCACGCTCCGTAATCCGCTCATCTTTACCGATAATGGCAATATCGAGCAAGCGGGAACTGTTTGGGTGAAAAGCGGCCGGGGCAGCTACAAGGTGACGTTTTTGCTCGGGAAGGGGCGGTTTTATGTGCAAAAAATGTAGCCGCGGATTTTTGCTCATGGAAGCGTTGTTCGCGTTGGCGCTGTTATGGACGGCGGCCGCCGTTTTTCTGCCTATGTTGATGCAAATGGAGCTTGAACGGAACAACCTCGCTCTTGAAGAACAAGCGCAGCGGCTGCTGGCCATTGCGCTGTATGAGGAGCCGCTTGTTGGTGAAACGAAGGCATCGATTGGGCGGACGGTGTTTCGGCTTCGGGCGTATGAGGAAGGAGGGCGGATGTGGAAAGTCTGTGTGCGTTGGAACGATTATGCCGGCCGCGAAAAAGAACGGTGCGGGTACAGCAAGCGATAGGAAGTAAGGAAGGCGGGTTTGCATTGCTTGAGGCATTGATGGCCTTGGCTGTTGCTTTAGCGGTGGCCGCGGTCATCCCGGCGCTGCTTGCTGTCCGCCCGCTCGCCGCAGAGCCGAGCGACGGATTTGCGCGCTTGGAATGGAGGCTGTTTTTGCAGCAGCTGCAAATCGAGTTGAATGAAGCGAAAAAATGGTCGACGGATGGCCGTGTGCTGTACTTACACAAATGGAATGGCGAGACGGTCAGTTTCTCGTTGGTTGCACCAAAAGCGGAACTGATTCGTCAAGTGAATGGAGCAGGCTACGAGACGGCGCTCCGCCATGTGCGGGCGGTGTCCTATCGCATCGGCGCCCATGGCTTGTTTTTGCAAGTGACAGCCGATGACGGCAAGGTGTGCGACGCGTTTGTGGCGCGGATGTTTTAGGCAAGGCGGCGCTAAGCCTGGAACGAAGCGAGCGCATCATTGAGGCTTTATGGCCTCATGCTTTGCGCGGTGTCGGCAAGGAGGAAAAGACGTAAGGGGGGAGGACAAATGGGCCGCCAAGATGGGGTGATTTTCCCGCTTGTCGCGGTCGTCGCGTTGCTGCTAGCGTTTTTTATGACGAATGCCGCACTTTTATACGAGGCGGAGCAGAAGGCGGCGCACGCCGTCCGGCAGGCGGCTGAGGCGGACGAGCTCGTGCAAATGGCGGTGTTTGATGTAAAGGAACAAATTGCAGCAACGGCTGCTGTGACAACGAAACAGGAAGGAAAGTGGACGTATCCGCGCGGGGAGGCGGTCTGCCGGTGGCAAAAGGAAACGGAGGCGAGCGTCCGGGTTTTCTTGACGGTTCGCTCGGCGGCCGGACTGCAGCGGACGGTCGCCTTCACCGTTGCCCTTCCATCGCTCGATATTACGGAATGGACGGAGCAAAACGGGTGAACTGCTCCGCCGGCCGAAATTCATCTCCCGCCTACTCATCGGGCTGTGCCATTTACGTTTCTTGAGGAGGGGACTTCTTTCGGAAAACGGTTAAAAAAGGAAAGATGAGGAAAAACTAAAAGAAAAAAGGGGGGGCTTCGATGGCAGTCAACGACTATGTCAAATTTGTCACCCAGCGGTTCGTCACGTATATGGATATGCCAAAAGAGGAGCGGGCGCGGCGGCGGAGCGCGCGCAAACAAGAGCGGCCGCCGCTCTCTTACCGCTTGTTCGGCATCGTGCCGCTTTCGCTCCGTTTGTTGTTTCGGCGCCGCCTGTAATGGGCGCCCGCTGGCTTGCAGCCGGCGGGCGTTTTTGATGGGGAGGGATGGCGGAATCCGCGCCGGGCTCAGGCGCAGGCTTTTCGCACGGCAGCTCACGATGTGCGAGGCAGCAAGTAAAACAGCCCGCCGTTAATGACGGAAACGGTGATGCGCGGCTTGTACTGTTTTTCAAGCGCTTCTTTCTCGATATAATAACACTCCGGCTTTTCTTCCGTCTCTTTGTAAAACTCATCAAGCAAAGCTAAATCGTCGGCCCAGCGCCGGCGCGCTTCCTCGGCCCATGCATGATCGTCGGCGGCAATGCGGCCGCGGATATATTGCTCGAGGCGGGCGATGCCGCTTGGCGGCTTAATGAGCGGCGAAATTGTAAAACAATAGTCCGGGATTTTCGGCGTCAGCCGGCGCGCGCGGAGCCGCTCGTGGAACGATTCGATGATCGTGCCGCTGATGAGATGAAGGCCGAGAGAGACGATGGCATCTTTTTTTCGGTCGCATTCGTAGGAAATGACAACGTTCATCCCAAGCCATGGATGAAGGGCGGCATGGCTGGCGAGCGGGGCGTCCGGCTCTTCGTACAAACGAATGAAGCTGCCGCGTTTTTGCGCCGAGCGGAACAGCTGATGCAGCCGCGGCGCCCCGAAATGAAGCCGGTCGCCTTTCAGCTTTTCCGTCCGTTCGCTCGGGCGGGTAATCAGCGTGAGCTGCATCGGCTGCGGGACGCCGCCCGTCCGTTCGATGTAATGCCAGTAAAACGGCCGGTTCATCAGCTCTTTATCCATTTCTGGCGTCAGCTGGACCGTCATATAGTCGTCATTCGCTTCCAACAACGTGCACCCGTTGGCGGCAAAATAACGCTCCACAAAACGACGGATTTCATGTTGCTGCATGCCGTTTGCCTCCTTCCTTTCCGAGCTGCTCCGCCAGCTCGATCATCGCGACGATGTTTTCCATTTTGATTTTCATCTCCCCTTCGCTCCGTGAATGAACGAAGGCGTCTTCGAAGTAGCGTTCCAAGTTGGCGAGGTTCATTTTCGCCAAAATGTCGTCCAGCTCGCCGACTACCCGCTCGAACAAGCGGATTTTCTCATAGAGAAGCGTTAAAATATGCTCTTCGACTGTCTGTTTGACGGCGAAGTTGTAAATGTAAACGTCATCTGTCTGCCCGAGGCGATGGACGCGGCCGATCCGCTGCTCAAGGCGCATCGGGTTCCACGGCAAGTCGTAGTTGATGACATAGCGGCAAAATTGCAAGTTGATGCCCTCGCCGCCCGCTTCGGTGGCGATGAACACTTGGGCGTGGTGTTTAAACAGTTCCTGCATCCAGTCTTTTTTGCCGCGCCGGAAGCCGCCGCGAAACGGGACGGATGAAATGCCGTGCTGTTTTAAAAACCATTGCAAATACAGCTGTGTCGCCCGGTATTCCGTAAAAATAATCACCTTATCGTTAATGGAGCGGATCAGTTCAAGCGCTTTTTCCGCCTTTGAATTCGTCGTGACGGCGTTGATTTTTTCCAGCACCTGCTCAAGCGCTTCAGGAATGGCTCCTTCGCATTTCTCCATCATATTTTTTATGGTTAAAAACAGCGCTTCACGGCTGCTGCACGCCTCGCGAAGCAGCGTAATGAGCGAAAACGAACCGGCGAACGGCTCATGGCGGAGCGCCCTCACTGCTTCGTACAGTTCGCGCTCTTCATCCGTAAACTCGATCAACACCGGCTCGACATGGCGCTTCGACCATTCGATCGGTGTATCGGCGCGGCGGTTGCGGATCATTACTTTGTTGACGAGCGCTTTTAAATGCTCGTTCGCCTGCACCGCCCTTGTTTTGCCGTATGTTTTGGCAAACTGCTCGGCGTTGCCTAAATGGCCCGGCTTCAAAAGTGAGACGAGGTTGAAGATTTCCTCAATCCGGTTTTGAATCGGCGTCGCCGTCAGCAACAAACAAAACTTCTTTTTTAAATTTTGCACAAACTCGTAGTTTTTCGTTTTGTTGTTTTTCAGTTTGTGCGCCTCGTCGATGATGATCATATCGTATGGCTGTTCGTAAATGATGGAGCGGTGCGGCTCCTTTTTCGCTGTATCGATCGAAGAAACCACAATGTCGCATTGTTCCCAGATGTAGCTCTTTTTTTGCTGGACGGCCGGGATGAAAAACTTTTCGTTCAATTCTTTCACCCATTGTGAAACAAGGGAGGCGGGAACGAGAATGAGCGCTTTTTTCACAAGGCCGCGAATCATATACTCTTTTAGGACGAGCCCGGCTTCAATCGTTTTGCCAAGTCCGACTTCATCGGCCAAAATCGCTTTGCCGTTCATCTCTTCAACGACGCGGCGCGCCACTTCGAGCTGGTGCGGGAGGATCGTCAAATGCGGCAAGTGCTTAGGCGCCTGCAGGCCGTCAAATTCCGGCACGCTTAAATGATGGGTTGCCTCTAACGCCAGCTCATACATTTCCCAGCTTGCCCACGGCCCGTCTTTTTCAATGCGCTCAAGAAATTCCTTTTTCCACGTCTCGTCCATTTCGATCGCAATGTTCATGTCCATCCCCTTCCCTTGTAACGAATGTTTATTCCGTAAAAACCCTCTTTGTTAGACAAAACAAGAACATTTTGATGACTAATTTCTATAAAAGTTCGATCATTTCCTATTGCCCTTTTTGAGTGGTTAATGGTAGTATAAATTTAGAACATTCGCATGAATGGCGGTCAAGGGCGTTTCTTAGTATGCCCGCTTTGGAAAATTTTATTGATCGGCGGATGACGGCAAGGGGAGAGACTACGGAATGTAGCGCCGAAGGAGCAAGCGGAAACGCGAATCTCTCAGGCAAAAAGACTCTTGCTTGACGCAGCTCTGGAGAGCGCTTGCCTATCGGCGGGCCACCCAAGGGGAAACCGTCGGGACCTCGCTGCCGCCAAGGCGCAGGCAAGCGGCCGACGGGAAACTTTCAGGTGCCAGGACAGAGCCTCTCTTTTTCGCAAAGGGGGGGAGTCTGTCCTTTTTTGCGTCATGCATTTCGATGAGGGAGGGAATCGCCTTGTTAAAGCGCACGCCGCTATTTCCGGTATACGCCCGTTACAACGCCAAAACAGTCGAATTTGGCGGCTGGGAAATGCCGGTGCAGTTTGCAAGCATCAAGGAAGAGCATGAAGCGGTAAGGACGCGCGCCGGACTGTTTGACGTCTCCCACATGGGGGAAATTGCGGTCCGCGGCCGCGGAAGCCTTGCCTTTTTGCAAAAACTGATGACGAACGATGTCGCCAAGCTTCGTCCAGGGCGGGCGCAATACACGCTCATGTGCAACGAAGATGGCGGCACGGTCGATGATTTGCTTATTTATCAAAAAGGAGAGAGCGACTATTTGCTTGTCGTCAACGCCGCCAATACGGAAAAAGATTTTGCCTGGCTGAATGAGCACATCGATGCGGATGTCGAGCTTGACAACGTTTCAGCGCAAACGGCGCAGCTTGCTCTGCAAGGACCAGCGGCCGAACGCGTGCTGCAAAAATTAACCAATCTGGATTTGCCGGCGATGCGTCCGTTTTCGTTCCAAGACAATGTGGAAGTGGCCGGCGTAAAGGCGCTCGTCTCGCGCACCGGCTATACGGGCGAAGACGGGTTCGAGATCTATTGCCAGGCAGAGGATGCCATCACGTTATGGGAGGCCATTTTAACAGCCGGGGCCGAAGACGGCGTCCTCCCATGCGGACTGGGAGCGCGCGATACGCTCCGGTTTGAGGCGTGTCTGCCGCTTTACGGCCAAGAATTGTCCGAAACGATCTCCCCGCTTGAAGCCGGGCTCGGGTTTGCCGTCAAAACGGAAAAAGAATCGCCGTTTATCGGCCAGGCCGCGTTAAAGCGGCAAAAAGAAGCCGGACCGCCGCGGCGGCTTGTCGGCATCGAGATGATGGACCGCGGCATTCCGCGCCATGGCTACCGGGTATTTGCCGGGAGCGCTGAAGTCGGATTCATTACGACCGGCACGCAGTCGCCGACGCTGAAGAAAAACATCGGGTTGGCGCTCGTGACAGCGGATGTTGCCGCAGCCGGTCAGGTCGTGGAGGTGGACATTCGCGGCAAGCGCTTGAAGGCGAAGATTGTACCGATCCCGTTTTACAAGCGGACGAAGTCATAAGCAAGGAGGAAAATACGGTGCTCCATCGTTATTTGCCGATGACGGAAGAAGACAAGCAGGAAATGTTGCGAACGATCGGCGTTGCATCCATTGATGAGCTGTTCGCCGACATTCCAGAACAAGTGCGTTTTCGCGGCGAGTTGAACGTGAAACCGGCGAAGTCGGAGCCGGAGCTATGGAAAGAGTTAAGCGCGTTAGCGGACAAAAACGCCAACGCCAAGCAATATGTTTCCTTTTTAGGAGCGGGCGTGTATGACCACTATATTCCGGCCGTGGTCGACCACGTCCTGTCGCGCTCCGAATTTTATACGGCGTATACGCCGTACCAGCCGGAGATTTCCCAAGGCGAACTGCAAGCCATTTTTGAGTTCCAAACGATGGTATGCGAGCTGACAGGCATGGATGTCGCCAATTCGTCGATGTACGACGGCGGCACGGCGCTCGCGGAAGCGGTGCTGCTTGCTGCCGCTCATACGAAGCGGACGAAAGTGCTTATTTCCGCGGCCGTTCACCCGCAATACCGCGATGTCGTGCGCACGTATGCGAAAGGGCAGAGATTAGAGGTAAAAGAAATTGCGTACGACGGCGGTGTTACCGATCTTCAAGCGCTTGAAGCGGAAATAGGGGATGACGTGGCGTGTGTGGTCGTCCAATACCCGAACTTCTTCGGGCAAATCGAGCCGCTCAAGGCGATGGAGCCGCTCGTCCATGAAAAGAAAAGCCTGTTCATTGTCGCGAGCAATCCGCTTGCCCTTGGCATTTTGACCCCGCCCGGCGCATTGGGGGCGGACATCGTCGTCGGCGATATGCAGCCGTTTGGCATCCCGATGCAGTTCGGCGGCCCACATTGCGGGTATTTCGCTGTCAAAGCGCCGCTGATGCGGAAAATTCCAGGCCGGCTCGTCGGGCAAACGAAAGATGAAGACGGGCGCCGCGGGTTTGTGTTGACGCTGCAGGCGCGCGAGCAGCATATCCGCCGCGATAAAGCGACATCCAATATTTGCTCGAACCAGGCGCTGAATGCCCTCGCCGCCTCGGTGGCGCTCTCGGCGCTCGGAAAACGGGGCGTAAAAGAGATGGCGACGATGAACATGCAAAAGGCGCATTATGCGAAACAGGCATTCGAACAGCACGGGGTTGTGTCGCCGTTTGCCGGTCCATTTTTCAATGAATTCGTCATCCGGCTCAACCGTCCGGTTTCTGAGGTGAACGCCCGCCTGCTCGAAAAGGGGATCATCGGCGGCTGCGACCTTGGCGGTGATTATCCGGAACTTTCCAATCATATGCTTGTTGCTGTCACCGAACTGCGCACGAAAGAAGAAATCGATCGGTTCGTCAATGAATTGGGGGATTGCCATGCATAACGATCAACCGCTTATTTTCGAACGAAGCAAGCCGGGACGGATCGCCTACAGCCTGCCGGCGCTCGATGTTCCGGCTGTCGATGTCAGCGAGCTTGTGCCGCCCGATTATTTGCGTTCTGAAGAACCGGAGCTGCCGGAAGTATCGGAGCTCGATTTGATGCGCCATTACACGGCGCTTTCCAAGCGAAACCACGGCGTTGATTCCGGGTTTTACCCGCTTGGATCGTGCACGATGAAATACAATCCGAAAATCAATGAAAACGTCGCCCGTCTCGCCGGGTTTGCCCACATCCACCCGCTGCAGCCGGAAGAAACGGTGCAAGGGGCGCTTGAGTTGATGTACGACTTGCAGGAGCATTTAAAAGAAATCACGGGCATGGATGCGGTCACCTTGCAGCCGGCCGCCGGCGCCCATGGCGAGTGGACCGGGCTCATGATGATCCGCGCTTACCATGAGGCCAACGGCGATTTCAACCGGACGAAGGTAATCGTCCCGGATTCGGCGCACGGTACGAATCCGGCGTCGGCAACCGTTGCGGGGTTTGAGACAGTGACGGTCAAATCGACTGCCGCCGGCCTTGTTGATTTGGAGGATTTGCGGCGCGTCGTCGGCCCTGACACAGCGGCGCTCATGCTCACGAACCCGAACACGCTCGGGCTGTTTGAAGAGCAAATCGTCGAAATGGCGGAAATCGTCCATGCAGCGGGCGGCAAGCTGTACTATGACGGCGCGAACTTAAACGCCATCCTCGGCAAGGCGCGCCCCGGCGATATGGGCTTTGACGTCGTCCATTTGAACTTGCATAAAACGTTCACCGGCCCGCACGGCGGCGGAGGGCCAGGATCGGGCCCGGTCGGGGTGAAAGCTGACCTTGTGCCGTTTTTGCCGAAACCGGTCATCGCCAAAGGGGAAAACGGCCGTTGCTACCTTGACTACGACCGTCCACAGTCAATCGGCCGCGTCAAGCCGTTTTACGGCAATTTCGGCATCAACGTCCGGGCGTACACGTACATCCGCTCGATGGGGCCGGACGGTTTGAAAGCGGTGAGCGAATACGCCGTTTTAAACGCCAACTATATGATGCGCCGTCTTGCCGAGTATTACGATTTGCCGTATGACCGCCATTGCAAGCATGAGTTTGTCTTATCCGGCAAGCGGCAAAAGAAACTTGGCGTCAGAACGCTTGACATCGCGAAACGGCTGCTTGATTTCGGCTTCCATCCGCCGACCATTTACTTCCCGCTCATCGTCGAAGAGTGCATGATGATTGAGCCGACCGAGACGGAGTCGAAAGAGACGCTCGATGCGTTCATCGATGCGATGATTCAAATTGCCAAGGAAGCGGAAGAAACTCCGGAAATCGTTCAAGAAGCGCCGCATACGACGGTCGTCAAGCGGCTTGATGAAACGACCGCAGCGCGCAAGCCGATTTTGCGCTATCAAAAGCCGACAAACTGATCCGTGATACCGACAAACGGCTCGCCCGACAGTGGGCGGGCCGTTTCGTTTGGGGACAGCTGCATTGCTATGGCGGCATTGACAGAAAAGTCGAGTTAGTTTATTATATAAACTAATAGCAATGGCTGATCCATCATTCGCGGTGCATACTAAAAGTCATGACGAAAAGGATGACCGAAAACGTGAGGACAGGGAACATCACTCTTGTCAAAAAAATAAATAAACAGCTCGTCCTGAAATTGATCCGCGACCAACACCCGATTTCACGCGCCGATATTGCGAAAACGACCGGACTGAATAAAGCGACGGTTTCAGCGCTCGTCGATGAGCTGATCGCCGAGCATTTTGTCCATGAAAGCGGCATCGGCGTCTCCACAGGCGGACGCCGGCCGCTCATGCTCCGCTTTAATGCCGACGCCGGTTCGCTTGTCGGCGTCGAGCTCGGCGTTAACTATTTGTACGCCGTGGTGACGAACTTAAATGCTGAAATCATATGGGAGCAGCGGCGTTCGTTCCGCCCGTCCGAAGGGCAGGAGGCGATTGTCGGCGAGATGGCCGAATTGGTTGAAGCCGCGGTCCGCCGGGCGCCGACGACGCCGTACGGCGTAATGGGAATCGGCATCGGGGTGCCGGGCGTTGTCCATACGGAAAGCGGGACGGTGATTTTTGCGCCGAACTTGCGTTGGGGCGATGTGGCGTTGGCATCGGCCTTGCAAAAGCGATGGCCGCAATATCCGGTCATCGTCGAAAACGAGGCGAAACTGGCGGCGCTTGGCGAAAAATGGTTCGGCGCCGGCAAGGAGTTTGCCCATTTTGTGTATATTAGCGCCGGCATCGGCATTGGCGCCGGCGTCGTCCTTCATCATCAGCTGTATCGCGGGGTGAACGGGCTAGCGGGCGAGATCGGCCATCATACGATCGATGTCAACGGCGTCCGCTGTACTTGCGGCAATACCGGCTGCTGGGAAATGTACGCTTCACAAAAATATATTGAACGCCGTTTGGCCGAAGAAGGCCGTTCGGAGTGGCTGGACGACCGCTTTTCCATCGCCGCGATGGCGCTGGCGGCGGAAAGCGATGAACCGTTGGCCGGCATTTTGGAGGAAACGGGGCGTTATCTCGGCATCGGACTGTTGCAGGTGATCTACGCGTACAATCCGGAGGCGATCATTATCGGCGGCCCGCTTGCTCAGGCCGGTGATTTCGTGCTTGATGCAGCGCGCAAAGAGGTGAGGGAGCGCATTCTCGTCAAAAAAGAAAGCGAGCCGTCTATCATCTCCTCCAAGCTGAAAGAGAAAAGCTGCGCCATCGGCGCGGCTGCTTCGGTGCTTGAGGCGGTCGTCCTGCCGCCGGAATTTGAGACGGCTCCTTGACGGCCGCAACAGCAAAGGCGCCTGCCTAGTCCGGCAGCGCGCCTCTTTTTGCCGATCGCTACGCTTTTTTCTTCACTTTCCCGGTCCACGTTTTAAATCCGCCTTTTAAATGGTACAAATCGCGATACCCTTTCCGGTAAAGCATTTGTGCGGCCCGCCCGCTGCGCAGCCCGTTTTGGCAATATAAATAAATCGGCTGGTCTTTGCGCAATTCTTTCATGCGCATGCGCAGTTGGGTCAGCGGGATGTTGCGCGCCCCTAAAATATGTCCAGCCGCAAACTCATCCGGTTCACGGACATCGATCAATTGCGCCTTCCGGTAGCCGGCGCGGAACTCTTCTTCTGTCAATGCTTTGACAATTCTCTTCTGCCAGAAGTACGTAATGACGGAATACACGATGACCGCCCCGAGAATAATGAGCAATGCTTCCACCCGTCATGCCTCCTTTCGCTTTGTCCGCTATTTCCTATTATATAGAGTTGCCGCTCGGAAGCAAAGTGTTTTCGCGATGCCATTTTTCTTCCCTTGGCCGGCGTTGTTTGCTAAACTAGTAAAGGTGATTCTGAAAAGAAGGTGGAACGATGGCTAAAAAGGAAGTATGGCGCTTTATTGACTCCGGCGAGGGCTCGCCGTCGTTTAATATGGCGCTTGATGAGGCGCTCTTAGAGTGGCACAGCGAAGGAAAAATTCCGCCGACGGTCCGCTTTTACGGCTGGAATCCGCCGACGTTGTCGATCGGCTATTTTCAAAAAGTGGAGAAAGAAATTGATTTAGACGCGGTGAAACGGAACGGCCTCGGCTTTGTCCGCCGCCCGACTGGCGGGCGCGGCGTTCTTCATGACAAAGAGTTGACATACAGCGTCATCGTCTCCGAATCGCATCCCGCGATGCCGCAGACGGTGACGGAAGCGTATCGCGTCATCTCCCAGGGCATTTTGGAAGGATTTCGCTTCCTTGGGCTTGACGCGTATTTCGCCGTGCCGAAAACAGAAGAAGAAAAAGCGGATTTGCGCAGCCCGCGCTCGGCTGTTTGCTTTGACGCACCGTCGTGGTACGAACTTGTCGTTGAGGGGCGGAAAATCGCCGGCAGCGCGCAAACGCGGCAAAAAGGCGTCATTTTGCAGCATGGTTCGATTTTGCTCGATTTGGACGAAGACTTGCTGTTCAGCTTGTTTAAATATCCAAACGAGCGGGTGAAAGAGCGTCTGCAGCGCGATTTTAAAAAGAAAGCCGTCGCGATCAATGAGTTGACGAGCCGCACGGTGACGATCGAGGAAGCGAAAGAAGCGTTTTACAAAGGATTTGAAAAAGGATTGAACATCGTATTGGAACCGTACACGCTCACCGCCGAAGAGTTGGCGTACGTCGAAGAGCTGGCGCGGACGAAATACGAAAGCGATGAATGGAACTTTAAGCGTTAGGCGGCAATATGGAACATCGCTCCTGTTTTGGCAAAAACGGCATGGCTGGTCCGTTTTTCGCCGTTTTTTGTCTTTTTTTGCTTGACAAAAACGAAATGATCTGTTCTAAATCACAATATATAGTATGATTTTCGTAAAAAATCATACTATATATTGTTTTTTTCTGTTTGATATGGTAAGGTAGAGAAGACAGGGCAACATTGGCAAAAACATGAGAGATTATATAATTATATAAAAGAGGAGAGATAGGAGAATGACGGTGGCGTCGTCCGAAAAAATGAAAATCAATATTGACAAGCTGAACGAGGATATCCGCCTATTTCCGCAAGTGCATCCGATTACGCCGGATATGCACATCACCCATAAAGGCGTATCCCGTTTGGTCATGTTGGACCGTTATTCGTTTAAGGATACGGAAAAGCTGACGCTCACACCGGGCGATTTCGTTGTGTTGACGATCAAGGAGGACCCGAAATTCCCAGCCCGCGGTCTCGGTTTTATCGTCGATATTGACTGGGAGGCGAAAAAAGCGCGCGTGTTGATTGAAGACGAATACCGGCACGTGCTCGAAGGCGAGGAGGCGGAAACCGGCATTGTCCTTCGATCGCTCGACATTATCGACAAGCCGCTCGAGATTTTCTATGAGCAAATCGCCAAGCGCAATGCGACCGGGCTGGCGGCGGTGGAAAAGACCGAAGAAAAGCGGAAAGAGTGGTTCGAAAAGTTTTATCAAGAGCTCGCCAGCTTGAATTTTGTTCCGGCCGGCCGCGTGTTGTACGGGGCGGGTTCAGGCAAGGAAGTGACGTATTTCAACTGCTATGTGATGCCGTTTGTGAAAGATTCGCGCGAAGGCATTTCCGAACATCGGAAGCAGGTGATGGAAATTATGAGCCGCGGCGGCGGCGTTGGGACGAACGGCTCGACATTGCGGCCGCGCCATACGCTTGCGCGCGGGGTGAACGGCAAATCGTCCGGGTCGGTCTCATGGCTTGACGACATTGCGAAGCTGACCCACCTTGTCGAGCAAGGTGGCTCCCGCCGCGGCGCCCAAATGATTATGCTGGCCGACTGGCACCCGGACATTATCGAATTCATCGTCTCGAAAATGCAAAACCCGCGCATTTTGCGCTACCTGCTTGAAAATATGGAAGACGAGGGCATCAAAAAAGCAGCGCGCGACAAACTGAAATTCACGCCGCTCACCGAGCGGGAGCGGACGATGTACGAAGCGATCGTCCGGTACAAAAACGCGCCTGACTACGGCGGCTTCACAGAGGAAATTATCAAAGATGCCGAAGAAAAACTGCGCACCGGCGGTACATACACGGTGCACAACCCGGACTTTTTGACCGGTGCGAACATTTCCGTCTGCTTGACGAAAGAATTCATGGAAGCGGTCGAAAAGGACGAAGAATACGCGTTGCGCTTCCCGGACGTAGAAACGTATTCTGAAGAAGAAATGCGCATTTACAATGAAAAATGGCATGAAGTCGGCGATGTGCGCGAATGGGAACAAATGGGCTACCGCGTCCGCGTCTACCGGAAAATCCGCGCCCGCGAGCTTTGGAAGTTGATCAACATTTGTGCGACGTATTCAGCCGAGCCGGGCATTTTCTTCATCGACAATGCCAATGAAATGACGAACGCTCGCGCGTACGGACAAAAAGTCGTGGCGACCAATCCGTGCGGGGAACAGCCCCTTGCGCCATATTCGGTCTGCAACTTGGCCGCCATTAACTTGGCGAACATGGTGGACAAAGAGCGGAAAGTCGTGGACTATGAAAAACTGAAGCGTACGGTTGAAATCGGGGTGCGGATGCAAGACAACGTCATTGATGCTACGCCATACTTCCTTGAGGAAAACAAAAAACAGGCGCTCGGCGAGCGCCGCATCGGCCTTGGCGTCATGGGGCTTGCCGACTTGCTCATTTACTGCGAAAAAGCGTACGGCTCCGAGGAAGGAAATCAACTTGTGGACGAACTGTTCCGCACGATCGCCACGACCGCTTACCGGGCCTCGATCGAGCTGGCGAAAGAAAAAGGCAGCTTCCCGTTTTTGGTCGGCGAAACGGAAGAAGAAACGCAAAAGTTGCGCGAAGCGTTCATCAACACCGGTTACATGAAACGGATGCCGGATGACATTCGCCAAGATATTTTGAAATACGGCATCCGCAACTCACACTTGCTGACGGTGGCGCCGACAGGATCGACGGGAACGATGGTTGGCGTCTCAACCGGGCTGGAGCCGTACTTCTCGTTCTCGTACTACCGGAGCGGGCGCTTGGGCAAATTTATCGAAGTGAAAGCGGACATTGTCCAAGAATATTTGGACAAACATCCGGAAGCCGACCCGAACCATTTGCCGCCTTGGTTTGTGACGGCGATGGACTTGCCGCCGGAAGCGCACGCCGATGTGCAATGCATCATTCAGCGCTGGGTCGACTCGAGCTTGTCGAAAACGGTCAACGCGCCGAGAGGCTACACCGTCGAGCAAGTGCAAAAAGTGTACGAGCGTTTATGGCGCGGCGGCGCGAAAGGCGGCACCGTCTACGTCGACGGCAGCCGCGATGAGCAAGTGTTAACGTTGAAAGCGGAAGAAAACCGGATCGAAGAACAGCTAGAACTGCTTCCAGAAGAACAAGAGGAAAAAGAAACGAAACGCGCCGTCGTGCTTGTCGATACGATTCAAGATGTGCGCGCCACCGATGTGACGATCGGCTCCGAAATCGGCAACATTTGCCCGATTTGCCGCGAAGGAACGGTCGAAGAGATCGGCGGCTGCAACACGTGCACGAACTGCGGCGCCCAGCTGAAGTGCGGCCTGTAATGGTGATACGGATGGGTTTGGATGGATGAAA
Source organism: Geobacillus sp. (assembly GCF_017515625.1). Classification (NCBI taxonomy): domain Bacteria; kingdom Bacillati; phylum Bacillota; class Bacilli; order Caryophanales; family Anoxybacillaceae; genus Geobacillus; species Geobacillus sp. Next base: position 204 of record NZ_JAFWFM010000023.1, on the reverse strand, counting down.
CGCTGGTTTCCGTAGAGGAACCGGCGTTTTTTTACATAAAAGGCAAAAGCCAAGATGTAGTGGTAAAAGGAGCATTCCCGTTAGGAGCTTTTCCGGGGACTTGATCAAAAAAAGCCCTCTTGGTATGATGCAGGGGTGTCAAACAATTACCATCATGCCAAGGAGGACTTCAGATGAATTGTACACAAAACTATAAAATTGATC
>NZ_JAFWFM010000205.1:0-9773 GCF_017515625.1 Geobacillus sp. | reverse complement strand
CGGGGCGGGCGCCGGCGCTCAGGGATGAGCAGTTCCTCCTCGATGACTTGCAGCCGTTTTTTCATTTGATACGTTTCTTGCGCCAACGAGACAGCCAGCTGGTCAATTTGTTCTTCAAGCGGCTTCCATTCGTCTTTGGCGAAAAAGGAAAGGACAAGCAAAAGAATCGATAAGGCCGCCAAGGCGATGATCGTGTATTCTACCATCATGAATCCCTCCTCTTTTCACTATATCATATCGCATTCTATTTGTGGCCGGTCTTGTGGAAAAAGATAAAATGGAGGGAAATGAAATTTAGAGGTGGAAATCGTCGCAGAAAAATGCTATCATAGAAAGGTCTGATTATATAAAGCACGTTTGGAGGGAAAAAGGATGCGTGTGAACATTACACTGGCATGCACAGAATGCGGCGAACGCAACTATATTACGTCCAAAAATAAACGCAACAACCCGGAACGTCTTGAACTGAAAAAATATTGCCCGCGGGACCGCAAAGTTACGTTGCACCGCGAAACGAAGTAAGCAGTAGGAACGCCATTCCTGCTGCTTTTTTATCTTTCGGGCAGAAAGGGGAGCGACGATGGACCGCAAACGGGAACTGCGCCGTCATATGCTCAGCCGGCTTCGGCAGCTTCCGGCGCCTGAAAAACGAGTTTGCGACCGGCAAATTGCCGGTTATTTATATCAATGGACGCCGTGGAAACAAACCCGGGCGATCGCCATCACGGTGGCGCGGGAGACGGAAGTGGATACGGCGCCGATCATTGAACAAGCTTGGAGGGAAGGAAAAAAAGTCGGCGTGCCAAAATGCGACCCAGCGGCGAAAATGATGACGTTTCGGCGGATCGTGTCGTTTGCCCAGCTTGAAGAGGCGTATGCCGGGCTGCTTGAGCCGATCGAGGAACAAACGATGGCGATGGATCGCGAGGAGTTTGATCTCATTATTGTTCCAGGAGTGTGTTTTGCCAAAAATGGCTTTCGGATCGGCTACGGCGGCGGGTATTATGACCGGTACTTGCCGGGGGCGGCGGCAGTGACGGCGGCGCTTGCCTATTCGTTTCAAGTGGTGGACGACATCCCAGCAGAAGAACATGACGTGCCGGTAGAGTTCATTATTACCGATAAAGGGGTCATTCGCTGTGAGCGGTGAATGGGCGTATATTGCTGCATCCGCCATCGCAGCCGGCAGCGGGTGGCTGCTGCGCTTGCTGTCCGCCTCGGGAGCGGCGGCGACCGTTGTTGTCGGCGCCTTGGTTGGGTATGGTTTTTCATGGAGCGGGCTATGGTTGCTAGGATTATTTTTTGCCAGCTCCAGCTTTTTCAGCCATATCGGGAGACGGAAAAAGGAGAAACTCGCCGAAAAGGTGGCAAAAGGGGGGCGGCGTGATGCGGTCCAAGTGCTGGCCAACGGTGGAGTGCCGGCTGCGCTCGGACTGCTGGCGGCGCTGCTCCCTGACCCGGTTTGGAACGAGCTGTTCGTCGTCGCGGTCGCGGCGGCGAACGCCGATACATGGGCGTCGGAAATCGGTGCCTTGAGCCGGCGTCCGCCGCGGACATGGCCGAGTTTTCAGCCGGTCGAGGCCGGCACTTCCGGAGCGGTGACGCTCCTTGGCACGGCCGCTTCCCTTGCTGGGGCGCTGTTCATCGCCGCCAGCGGCGCGTTGCTCCTTCCCGCTGCACCGTGGCTCCCCCTTGCACTGTTCGGCTGGTTTGGCAGCTGGCTGGATACATGGCTTGGCGCCGCCTGGCAGACCGTTTACCGCTGTCCGGTATGCGGGATCGCCACCGAGCGAAAACAGCATTGCGGGCGGATGACCGTTCAGGTGAAAGGATGGCGCTGGCTTGACAACGATGCCGTCAACTTCTTGTCGGCTGCCGGTGCGGTGCTTGCCGCCGCCCTTGTGCTGGGGCGTTAGGCCGTCTGCTTCATAATTAAGGGGAAAAAGGGAAAAAGAATAACGAGCATGTCATATTGATGAAGGGGGAACACCAATGAACAAATGGTCGTACTCGCTGTTGGCGGTCGCAGCCGGATGGCTCACCTATCGCTATCGTTACCGAATGGCTGACTGGGCGTTGCGCATTCCGCCGCTGCGAAAGCAGCTTGTTCGCTTTGCGCTCAACATTCCGGCGGTGCGCAACGCGGTTGTGTCGCAAATGTTGCGCTAGAGAGGCGGTGGCCGGCTGGCCGTTTTATGATGCCGCGAACGGGAAGCTGGCCACCCTTATCGTCGATTTCAAAGCTGGCGGGGGGGGGGAAAAGCGCGCCTGGGGCGGGAACGGCACAGCCTCCCTCTGGCTTGCGCTGGATCATCCAGACAGCCGGAGCTTTGCTGTCCGCTGGGTTCGGCCTGCTGGAGAAAAGGAGAGAAGAACATGGTTGGAACGATGGATGTATTGTTTTGGCAGCTTGTTCATCTTTTGCTTCGCGGCGGTTACCGCATCGCGCGGATGGCCGAACGCGGGGATGAAGTATGGCTCGAATCGGCCCGCTGGCGGCGGCCGACACTCATCCGCCTCGTCCGCGCCGATTTCGACTGGAGTCGGTCGTTGCGTCTTGATATGGAATATACGTGGCAATTCATTCGGCGGATGGACGGACGGGCAACCGGCAGAGGAGGCCGGGTTGTCAACGTATACATCATGGCGTATCCGCCGGTTGATGACTGGGAGTTTCTCATTGACGAACCGCTGCCGCTTTTAGGGACGGGCGATGGCGCGTTTCATACGCTTCTCATTCATAGCGGCAACATCAATGACATGCTGCCGCGGCTCGAGGAGATGACCGGGGCGACGCTCCGCCCGGCTCCATCTGCGGAAGAGGAAGACCCGTTCGCCGCCGCCGAGCGTTTCAAACATCAAGTGCTGACGGAATGGCGCCGTCAACGGGAGGAAGAGCGGCGCATTTTTGAATACGGCAGGCCGGTGTTCACTCGGCTGCTGATGATCGTGCAAGTCGCTATGTTTTTTGTTCTCGAGTGGAGCGGCGGCAGCACGGACCCCAACGTCTTGATCCGGTATGGCGCCAAATTCAATCCGCTCATTGAGGCGGGGGAATGGTGGCGATTTTTGACGCCGATGTTTTTGCATATCGGGTTTTTGCATTTGTTGACGAACACGTTTGCGCTGTATTATTTAGGGACGACGACAGAGCGGTTGTACGGTTCGCTTCGCTTTTTGATCATTTATGCAACGGCTGGTTTTTTCGGAACGCTGTCGAGCTTTTTGTTCACTCCATCGATTTCGGCCGGGGCGTCCGGCGCCATTTTCGGATTGTTTGGGGCACTTCTTTATTTTGGGACGGTTTACCGGCATCTATTTTTTCGGACGATGGGCATGAACGTAATCAGCTTAATCGTCGTCAACCTGCTGTTTGGCCTGCTTGTTCCCGGCATTGACAACGCCGGCCATATCGGCGGGCTTGTCGGCGGCTTTCTGGCAGCGGGTGCTGTCCATTTGCCGAAGCAGACCGCTTCGGGGCGGCAGGCCGGCGCATTGGCCGCCGCGTTGTTATTGGCAGCGTCCGGCTTATGGCTTGGTTTCCGCTAAGGAACTTGGATGAGCATGACTTTGTCTCCATTTTTCGCTTCAAGCAAAACAAGGATTTGACCGTAATCTTTCCGGATCAAAATAAGCGGCACCGTGCTGCCGATCGGCGAGAGGATGGAGCCATCCTCTTTTTTTATGCCGAGAACGTATGACTTATAGATCCCCTCCCATAGGCGGCCGATGATCGTCTGTGTTTTTGTCATCGACAAGCCGGGCAGCGGTTGTTCCGTATAAGCGACAAGCTCCGGCAAATAAAGGGCGTAGTAGTCTTCTTTCGATAGCGAAAAATGGGAAAGCAGCTCGTCCGCCTTATGGCGGAGAAATTCGTTCGTTGCCTTGTTCAAGACGCGCTGCCATTCGCGCTCGGCGTCCGTTTTCGGCCGGCGGAATGATGCGAGCGGATGGTATGGCGAGTCGATGACATACAAATACGCGCTTGACATCGTTTGGCTGCTTGTGATCGTTTCGCCCTTGTGCAGTTCACCATGATGGAACGAAATGGCTTGGAAAAAACGGCTGTCATGCATAATTGCTGTTTTTTCCATAGCGATCGTTCCGGTGTTCGTCTCCCATCGGGACAATACATCAACCAATCGGCCGTCAGCAAACAGCAATGAAACGTCTTGCCGCAAATAGGCGCGGCGATTCAGCGTGGAGATAGTGGACCAACGCAGCGAATAGCGCCCGCGCTCTTTGTTTGTTGCAAGCGCAAGAGTGGTTTTCGCTTCGGTGAACACCGCCTCGCGGTCAAGCGGGAAAAATTTAATCGTTTCCTCGGTGCGCTGACGCTCCCACCACGAAAACAGCGCAGCTATAGCGGCGAGAAAAAACGCTGCTCCTACGGCGGCCAACAACCATCGTCTCATGGCATCCTCCCTGAGCGGACAAGTTTCCACCAATATATGCATAGAAAGGGACATTTATGTATGAATTTCCTGCTGGTTGTCTATGATGGGGAGTATACAGTAACACGAGATGCAGGGGGATGGCGATGGACAAACGTGTGCCGAAACGGCCAGCTTCATGCCGTCTCCAAGACAATGCGGCTTACTTAGCCGAGCGGCTTGGGGTCGGCAAAAGCTTTGATGTCATCCGCCTCGACGTCGAGTATGGCGGCCGGGCGATGGCATTGTTTATGATTGACGGGTTTGTGAAAGACGATATTTTGCATTATTTAATGAGAAATTTGTCCCATCTAGACGAGAGCGAACTGGACGCTGATCCGCTCGAAAAACTGTTAAAAAGGCATCTTCCTTATGTAGAAATCGGGCAAACGAACGATCTCGAGGAGGCGGTCGCCGCCGTGCTTTCCGGACCGACGGCACTCGTCGTTGATGGCGTGGATCGCATCCTTTTAATTGACGCCCGCACCTATCCAGTGCGCGGCCCGCAGGAGCCGGACACTGAGCGGGTAGTGCGCGGGGCGCGCGACGGGTTTGTGGAAACGATCATCTTTAATACGGCTCTCATCCGCCGCCGCGTCCGCGACCCGTCGCTGCGGATGGAGTATGTACAGGTGGCGCGCCGCTCGAAAACGGACATTTGCATTTGCTATATTGAAGAAATTGCCGACCCGGAACTTGTCCGCCGCGTCCGGCAGTCGATTTCCGCCATCGATACGGACGGGCTCGTGATGGCGGAAAAGACGGTTGAAGAGTTTATTTCCGGGCGGCATTGGAACCCGTACCCGGTCATTCGTTATACGGAGCGTCCTGATACGGCGGCCGCCCATTTGTACGAAGGGCATGTGCTCGTCATCGTTGACGGGTCGCCAAGCGTCATTATCACCCCGGCAACGTTTTGGCATCATTTGCAGCATGCCGAAGAATACAGGAACAAGCCGATCGTCGGGGCGTATTTGCGGCTCGTTCGCTTTTTGGCTGTCTGGGCGTCGGTGTTTTTGTTGCCGCTTTGGTATTTATTGATGACGGAGCCGAAACTGCTGCCGGGGCCGCTGCAGTTTTTAGGAAAGGCGAAATTAGGCGATATTCCGCTTTTTGCTCAAATTTTGATGATCGAAATCGGCATGGATATGCTGCGAATGGCCGCCATTCATACGCCGTCCTCGCTGGCGACAGCGCTCGGTTTGGTGGCGGCGCTTATGATCGGCGGCATTGCCGTGGAGGTCGGCCTCTTTTCCAACGAAGTGATTTTATATTTCTCGGTTGCCGCCATCGGCACGTTTGCGACGCCAAGCTATGAGATGAGCTTGGCGAACCGGCTCGTCCGCATTGCTTTGCTCATTTTGTCGGGCCTGTTCGGCCTGTACGGCTATGTGCTCGGCCTTACCGTTTGGATCATCTCCTTGGCCCGGATGTCGTCGTTTGGCATCCCGTATTTATGGCCGTTTATTCCGTTTTCTTATCGGGCGATGCGCGATGTGCTCATCCGCTCGCCGATGCCGCTGAAAAACCGGCGACCGGCGATTCTTCACCCGCGCGACCCTGACCGCTGACGCAGGTGCTGATTTTTAGCGCCTGCGTTTTTTGTCTTGACGGCTGCGGATATTTGCCGATACACTAAAAAGGGAGAAAAGGAGAATCGATGACGATGAAGACAGTATACGATGTGCAACAGCTGCTCAAACAGTTTGGCACGATCATTTATGTCGGCGACCGGATCGCCGATTTGGAGCTGATGGAGGAGGAAGTGAAAGAGCTGTACGAGTCTCAGCTCATCGATGTCAAACAATTGCAGGCTGCGTTATTTGTTTTGCGGCAGGAAGCGCAAATCGAGCGGGAAAAACGAATGAGAAAAGGATGAGGGAATGGCGATGGAACAATGGTTGGTAGGCATCGATCTTGGCGGCACGACGACGAAGATGGCGTTTATTACAGAAGAAGGAATTATTGTACACAAATGGGAAATTCCAACAGACACGTCCAACCGCGGCGAACGGATCGTCGCCCATATCGCCCGGTCGTTGGATGAAACGCTCGCCCGGCTTGGCGGAACGAAAGAACAGCTGCTCGCCATCGGAATCGGCGCCCCCGGGCCGGTTCAGGAAGAAACAGGAATGCTGTATGAAGCGGTCAATCTAGGATGGAAACACTACCCCTTAAAACGACAGCTCGAAGAAGAGACAGGGCTGCCGGTGGCCGTCGACAATGACGCGAATATCGCCGCCCTCGGCGAAATGTGGAAAGGGGCCGGGGGAGGGGCGCGCCATTTGCTGTTTGTGACGCTCGGCACCGGCGTTGGCGGCGGCGTAATCGCCAACGGGGCCATCGTGCGCGGGACGAACGGCGCCGGTGGAGAAATCGGCCATATGACGATGGTTGCAGACGGCGGCGCGCCGTGCAACTGCGGCAAAACGGGCTGTTTGGAAACGATTGCGTCGGCGACCGGCATTGTGCGGATTGCCGGCGAAAAGCTGGCTGCCAGCGAGCGTCCGAGCGCGCTCCGCGGCGGCGATGTCACCGCCAAAGCTGTGTTTGACGCCGCCAAAACGGGGGATGCGCTCGCGCTTGAGGTTGTTGAGGAGGTGACGCGCTATCTCGGTTTGGCGTTGGCGAATGCGGCTAATGTGACCAATCCGGAGAAAATTGTGATCGGCGGCGGTGTCTCGAAGGCGGGGGCACTGCTCGTTGAGCATGTCGCCGCCCATTTCCGCCGCTATGCTTTTCCGCGTGTCGCCGCCGGAGCGGAGATCGTGCTGGCAACGCTCGGCAATGACGCCGGAGTCATCGGCGGCGCCTGGTTGGCGAAATCGCTCATCGGCGCCTAAACCGCAACGGCTTGCTCCCTTGCTGGAGCAAGCCGTTGTTTTCATTTTTTGGCGCCTGCCGCATATGTTGAAGGTAGAAGAAAGGGAAGGGGAGATGGCGCATGCGCGTCCAAGCATGGCCTGGCGATACGCTTGAAAAATACGGGCAATGGTTTTCAGTGCCGACGGAGTTGATTGTAGACGCCAATCCACATGTCGACAAAGGAAGGCTGCGTCCCGGACAGACAGTCGCTATTCCGGGATATGGCGTCATCGAGTCATGGGAAACACTCTCCCGCAGTCTATCGCTGCCGATCGAGGCGTTGCGGCGGATGCCGGGGGCGATGGCGGTCATTGACGGAACAGCGCCGCTGCCTATGCGGATCGCCGCTCCTGTCGTTCGCAGCGTCCGGCCGTACGATTTTGCCGCTTTGACGGAGGATATTGACGCGATCGTCCGCCATTACCCGTTTGTGCGCCAGCGGACGATCGGATACAGCGTGCTTGGTTTGCCGCTTGTTGAGCTGCAAATCGGCCGCGGCCCGGTGCGCGTCCATATGAACGGATCGTTCCATGCCAACGAATGGATTACAACGGCAGTATTAATGGCGCTCATCGACGACTATGTGCGGGCGCTTGTCAATGACGACATGTTGGCCGGCCGCCGGGTTCTCGAGTATTACCATAAAACGACTCTTTCCGTCGTGCCGATGGTCAATCCCGATGGCGTCAATCTTGTGTTGAACGGTCCTCCCGAGAAGGAGCCGCACCGGAGTGAAGCCATCCGCATTAACGGTGGGGCCGCTGATTTTTCCCAGTGGAAAGCGAACATTCGTGGCATCGACTTAAACAACCAGTTTCCGGCCCGCTGGGAAATTGAACAGGCACGCAAACCGCCAAAGGGACCGGCGCCGCGTGATTTTCCCGGCTTCGCCCCGCTCACCGAGCCGGAGGCGAAAGCGATGGCAGCGCTGGCTGAAGAAGGGGATTTTGCAATGGTTGTTGCGTTTCATACACAAGGAAAGGAGATTTATTGGGGGTACGAAGGATTGGAGCCGCCAGAAGCGGAGGCGGCCGTCAAGGCGATGGCCGAAGCGAGCGGATACCAAGCGATTCGCTATATTGACAGCCACGCCGGCTACCGCGACTGGTTCATTCAGACATGGCGGCGCAGAGGCTATACGGTCGAACTCGGAGAAGGGGTCAACCCGCTACCGCTCTCGCAATTTGCGCAAATATACCGCGACAGCCTCGGTTTGTTTTTGGCTGCGCTCGAAATGGCTTGAAGGCGGCGTTTGCGGAGAAATGCCGCATGGGCTGCCAATTGCATCGCAATGCTCTGAAAGGTGTGAAAAAACGCAAGAGGCTCCGTCCGCCTCTTGCGTTTTCAGTGTGTGCCTGTCGGAATGCCGTGGTGCAAAATCGTCATCACTGTAAACCAGCCGAAAACCGCCGCTGTGCCAAGCCCAAATAAAAATCCGAGCACATTTTTCTCGCGCAGCGTGCGGAGCATGCCGTAAAGGGCGAGCAACGTCACGAGCGCAAAAATAATGACTGTACCCATCCGTTTTACCCCCTTGTGAAACAGTATGTACAAGCGAGCTCATTCTTTTTCATTGTAATTTTTTTTTTTTCTTTTGTCGAGGTCTGTTCCGCATTTGCATGTTTCTCTTTCATCGGCGGGAGAAAAACGGTAAAATAAGGATAACGCTGACCATGCCAACGATAAGGAGGAGACGGTGATGGAATGGACGCGCATTCCTGTCGGCCCGATTCAGGCGAACGCCTACTTGTTGTCGGCCGCGGACGGTGCATGTGTCATCATTGACCCTGGAGCGGAAGGAGCAACGATCGTGCGCCGAATTGAAGAAAAGAAATTGACCCCGCTGGCGATTTTGCTGACGCATGCCCATTTTGACCATATCGGCGGCATTTCTGATGTGCTCGCCCGCTGGGATATTCCCGTGTATGTGCATGAAAACGAAAAATCATGGCTGCAAGATCCGGCGCTCAACGGTTCACTTTATTTCGGCGGTCCGGTCGTTGTCCGTTGCGAGCCGACATGCCTTACAGGGCGGACGACGTTGACGATCGGTCCGTTTGTGTTTGACGTGCGGGAAACGCCTGGCCATTCGCCGGGCAGCGTCTCGTATTACTGTGAAGCCGCGCAGCTCGTATTTTCAGGCGATGCGCTGTTTGCCGGCAGCATCGGGCGCACCGATTTGCCGGGCGGCAACCACCAGCAGCTGTTGGCAAGCATTCACCGCAAGCTGTTGACGCTGCCTGAAGAGACGTTGGTTTTGTCCGGGCATGGACCGGAGACGACGATCGGCATGGAAATGGACACCAATCCATTTTTGCACGGGTTTTCTTGATTTCCCGACAGCCGCCGCACGGCAGGGCTTCCGGAGAGGGCATGGAAACAGGCAGACAGGCGTCTGCCTGTGAAGCCTGCAAAATAAAAAAACCCCTCTCAGCCGCGCCAAGAAGGGTTTTTGGGGGATGTTCTATCCATAAT